>JABJHA010000020.1 GCA_018662005.1 Rhodospirillaceae bacterium
GTTGAACCGGCCTCAGCCTGCTTCAAAATAGCGATGATCTGGCTGTCAGAATAACGTGATTGTTTCATGTTGAATCTCCTCAAAAAACATTACGAGAAAATTCTACTCATTTGTACCGCTAAAAATTGGGAGCATTACCCTCTATTTCTTCCAATGACGGTGCTTTCATGGCTTAACTTTGGCCACCACAGGGCCCACTTGGCTTCCAAAGGAGGTCGCCCTGATCAGTTGTCACCGTGATCCAAGAATGCTGTTTCGATACAACCACTTGAGGGCAGAGGATGTTGCTGAAAAGTTAACAAAGCACTCCGTTGATCTGGATATTCGTTATTGAATTCTTCTAATGGCGTTGAATAGATTTACTTAAATAACTGGAAACCTCTTCTACCTTAGAAAACAAATCTTGCAACTCGGTAATTTTAGATTTTCCGACAGTTTTCTGTTCACCATTCTTGTTAAACCAAATGGATATCCTCGATAACTGATCATCAAGATACTCCCAAGCAGAACGATTTTCTCTCATACTTCCCCTCGACCTTGAGGTCATTCCTGCCTCTTGAAGGACAGACAGTAGGTAGTCTCGAGGAAGAACTCCCTCTGGGTCATTCAACAATCGTTGGTTGCTTCTCAGGTTTAAGACAAGTTCCTCAAGTGTTGATTGAATAGATTGTAGGTTGGCCTCTTGTTTCTTTTCCTGAGGCACCTTGGAAGACTTCTTTTTGGCGATACTAGTAATTTCATCTTCAACCACCTTCAACGATCCTTCCAAATCTGGCCAGAACCTATTGAAAATTTTGTTTAGTCGAATTTCATCAAGGGATTGGTCGGTATTCACCTCATTTAGTGTTTTTACTAGTTTTAGGAAATCATCCTTTTCAAAAATAACACTTTGAAATTGTGACAATGGTGCCTTCACGTCTTGTCGTTTTACCCCAATTAAAACAGGCGCAACGTTGGATTCACCAAACTTTTTTGACAATGCCCCGGCTTCAAACAACACCCAAGGGGCATCAAGATTATCCGGCGTTAAACAGAGTATTCCAAACCCAGAGTTTTCCAAACTGTGTGCAATATCCACATTCCAACGGCTTCCCTTGAGTATGTTCTCTGAAGAAACATATGGATTAATACTTTGGATTACCGATGGGAGCCATTCGTTTAGAGCAATAGCAATCTTATTACTTTTGTCGCCTGACCAACTGATAAAAACATCCATGGTCTCATCCCCATCCAAGCTATTTTTGATTGATGAAATAATAAAACATAGATTATCGATCACTCACAATTGTTAAATTGCTCGTAGTTGTCGTGAATATATTGGCATATTTTCAATGAATGGCTGAGAGAATTCCCCGAAAAGCCGTCACAAGATGTAGTGATTGAGACCCCAGGTTTCGATTGAAGCGATAGCCCCTGAGAGTCCCTCAGTGACTCGCTGAGTCGTTCTCTTGAATTCAGGTAGGCCGAATTGGTTTGTCTTTGGGATGTCGCCCGAAGCGGCGGGCTTTTAACCGGCACCCTCAATGCGCTCCATATCCTCGTCGCTGAGGCCGAAGTGGTGGCCTATTTCGTGGATCAGGACGTGGCGGACAAGATGGTTTAAGTCTTCGCCGTTCTCATTCTGGTATTCCAGAATGGGTCCGCGGTAGAGGGTGATCATATCGATATCGTTTGCACTCGCTGTGATGCTTTTTTGATCCAGCGACACGCCATAATACAATCCAAGCAAATCAAAAGGCGACGACAAGCCCAGGGCGGCCTGGGTTTCGCTGTCGGGAAATTCCTCGACCCGGATGACCACGTCGTCCACATGGGCGAGCAATTCGCCGGGCACGGTTTTCAGGGCCTCGGCGGCAATAGCCTCAATTTCTTCCAGGCTTGGTTCTTTCATGGCTTTACTTTAGCCACCACAGGCACCACTTGGCTATCAAAGGAGAGCCATTATGAGCGATAAACTAAGCGCTGCGGACAGGGACGCCGGGATTGCCGGTCTTGATGACTGGGTACTGGTTGAAGACCGGGAAGCGATTTTCAAATCCCTCAGCTTCAAGAATTTTGGCGAGGCCTTTGCCTTTATGACCCGTGTCGCCATCGAGGCTGAAAAGCGCGACCACCATCCCGAATGGTTCAATGTCTATAACCGGGTCGACATCACCCTTTCCAGCCACGATGTGGACGGCCTGTCGGCGCGCGACCTGAAACTGGCGCGATTTATCGACGGACTTTAGAGAGGTGCCATCCTGAGCGCCCCGTCCAGGCGCACCACCTCGCCATTCATCATGACATTGGAAAGCATGTGCAGGACCAGATCGGCGAATTCGTCAGGACGCCCAAGTCGCGACGGGAACGGCACCGACGCACCAAGCGCCTGCTGCACGTCATCGGACAAGCCAAACAACATGGGTGTGCCAAAGATGCCCGGCGCAATAGCCAGCACCCGGACGGCGGAACGCGAAAACTCCCGCGCCGCAGGTAACGTCAGTGCAACAATGCCGCCTTTGGAGGCGGCGTAGGCGGCTTGCCCGATCTGCCCTTCATAGGCGGCGATTGAGGCGGTGTTGATGATCACGCCGCGCTCGCCCGTATCAAGCGGCTCAAGGTCCTTCATGGCGGCGGCGGCGAGGCGCATCATGTTGAAAGTGCCAATCAGGTTAATGTTGATAACGCGGGCGAAGTCGTCCAGCGCCATCGGCCCGTCGCGGCCAACGATTTTGCCCGGCGTGCCGATACCGGCGCAATTAATCAGGATACGGGCCGGGCCGTGGGCTTCGCTGGCCGCCGCTACCGCCGCCTCGGCGCTGGCCGCGTCTGATACGTCACAGGCAAGCGCCAGCGCGTTCTCGCCGAAAGGTTCGGCGGCTTGCTTTGCGGCTTCAAGGTTGAGGTCTGCAAAGGCAACCCGGGCACCGGCCCGGGCCAGGGCTTCCGCCGTCGCCCGGCCAAGGCCGGAAGCAGCACCCGTGACAAGGGCGGCCATATCCGTAACGTTCATGTCAGTCTCTCCAGATAGGGTGATGATCTCTTAACGCAGGTTGGTATTATGTTCTGATATCTCCTATAAACAACAGGGATTCTCTCGGGATAGGGACCGCGCCTACATGGATATTGCGACATTACTTGGTTTGGTCATGGGAACCGGCGTCGTCGTCGCCGCCATTCTTGTTGGCTCCGACCTTATAATTTTCCTCAATCTACCGGGATTTCTGATCGTCGTCGGCGGCACCTTTGCTGCGACCCTGGTCAAGTTTCCCATTTCAAAGGTCTTTGTCGCCCTCAAGGTTGGCATGAAAGCCGCCTTCACGGTCGACCAGAACGATGCCTTGAGCCTTATTGAAATGGCCATCAGTCTGGCCAAGAAAACCCGCAAAGGCGGTCTTTTGGCGCTTGAAGGTGTCGATATCGACAACGACTTCATGAAAAAAGGCATCCAGCTTTGTGTTGACGGATTGGCCCCGGAAGTCGTTCGCAAGACCTTGACGTCGGAAATGCATCAAACGATCCGCCGCAATGAGGAAGGCTCGAAAATTTTTCGCGGCATCGGTGACGCCGCCCCGCCTTCGGCATGATCGGCACCCTGGTCGGCCTCGTGCAAATGCTGGCCAACCTGTCAGACCCGGCATCCATCGGTCCGTCCATGGCGGTTGCCATGCTGACAACGCTGTACGGTGCGGTCATCGCCAACCTGATTGCCCTGCCCATTGCCGATAAACTGGAATCGCGGGTTGCCGATGAAGAAAATATTGCCGCTCTGATCATCGACAGCGTGCTTGAAATTCAGGCCCAGACCAATCCCAATGTGCTGGGTGAGTTGCTGCAAGTTTATCTGCCCGCGCACCTTCGCGATCATCTTGGTGAAGGAGGCGATGGGGAATAGTGGATACTAGAGCATGAGTAATAAGAAACCTCCTGCCGGCGCGCCTGTGTGGATGACGACATTCGCCGATCTGATGTCCCTGCTTCTGACCCTGTTCGTGCTGATGCTGACGTTCGCCAAGATGGACGTGGAGAAATACCAGCAATTGGCCGGATCCATGAAAAACGCCTTCGGTGTCCAGTATTTGAAAAAACTCGCAGGAATTATTGAAGAAGATGGCGGCCCGATGGGGGTAACCACGAAACGCAAAGTCCCCAAGGCCGTCGTGGAATTGCAAATCGATGACACCATTGGCGAAGACGTGCCCGTGGTTAAAGAACCAGAGGACAATCTGGCCGAAACCGTCAGCCAGGCCGTCGCCGAACAGATATCCCAGCAGATGGCCAATGTTGAGGAGCGCGAAGGCGAGGTTATCGTCCGCTTTCCTGGCAAGTTTGCATTCCCTTCAGGCGCCGAATCCCTGACATCGGAATTTCTTATCGCCCTGAACAATCTGGCCACGGTAATCAAAAAAAGCGAAGGCGACATTATTATTGCCGGTCACACCGACGACAGGCCGATCAAAACCGCCCGCTTCCGTTCTAACTGGGATTTATCTGCGGCGCGGGCAAATTCCGTCGTCCACTATCTGCTGGAATTCACCACCGTCGAATCATCGCGTCTTGCAGCCATGGGTTACGCCGATAGCCGCCCGCTGGCGCCCAATGACACGGATGAAAACCGGGCCCTGAACCGTCGTGTCGAGGTCATCTTCCGCAAGGCGAATACCGCCAAGAAACCCCCGGCAAATGACGAAGGCGCTGGGCAACCGACGACCGAAAAAACCCCAATCCCGGATAGTGGATAGAATCTAACATATGGTATCCACTAGTCAGTAGAATTTTTCTCTACAACGGCTGGCACCAGATTAGCCTGCACTGAACGGAAAAGCCTGGCCTGACGGGATTCCCTGTGGGCCGTATACAGGGCCGCAGAGAAAATAATTGCCGCACCCAGCCAGGTCCAGATATCGGGACTTTCGGCAAAAAACAGATATCCCAGGATGGCCGCGAAAATCAGTCTGGAAAAATCAAACGGTAGAACCGCCGAAACATCGGCCGAGGCAAAAGCCCGCGCCAACGCAATCTGACCGATGGTCGCGAACAGGCCGAGGGCGACAAACCACAGGTAATCAACGGGCTGGGGCGTCGTCCAGTTGAACAGTGCCGGAACCAGGGACATGGGTGTCATGATCAAACCCATGAACAGAACAATCATGCTCGGCGTTTCGGTTCGGCTTAAGGATTTAATAGAAAGAGCGGCCATGGACATACAGGCCGAGGCAAGAAGGACAAGGCCCGCACCAAGCCCGATATCGATGCCAGCGGGACGAACAATAACCAGCGCGCCGATCAGGCCCGCCACCGTCGCCGCCCAGCGTCGCACCCGAACGGTCTCGCCAAGAAACAACGCCGCCCCGACGGTTGCAAACAGGGGAGTGGTAAAGCTCAACGCCGTTGCTTCGGCAATCGGCATCATGGAGACGGCGACGAACCAGCTTAACATCGCCACCAGACCTATGGATGAACGAAACACGTGCATGGGCAAGCGCTCGGTCTTCAACACCTTGAAACCGGACTTGAACAACCATGGCAGCATGAATAACAAACCAAACAGGTTGCGGAAAAACGCCAGCTCGAACGGATGCATGGAACCCGACACCTCGCGGATAACCGTCGTCAGCGCCGCAAAGCTGGCCGCCGCAAGGACCATCCACAGCGCCCCGCGCATGGGGGCCGAAAGCCCAGGTTGACTATTTTTTTGTTGTGGTTCAGCCGTCATGGGCGACAGACTATTGTGGACTTAGGAGTCTGACCAGTCCCGTTTCAACATGGCTGCCTTGCGCGCACGGGCCTGGCAGAACATACTCTTAAAAAAATAACCCCGTTTTGGAGACAGACGCTTGCAACAACCACTCTGGCAACCCGGCGAAGAACGCATCAGCGGAACCAACATCACCGCTTTTATCCGCGCCATCGAAGAAGACTGGAATGTCAACGTTGAGAATTTTGACGGCCTTTATGAATTTTCGATAACAGAAATAGACAAATTCTGGATGTCGCTAAAAGACTTCGGCGGCGTCATTGCGGAAACCTGGGGTGATGCCGTTCAGGAAACTCCCGGCCGTATGCCCGGAACCCGCTTTTTCCCCGACGCCCGCCTGAACTTCGCAGAAAACTTGTTGCGCAGACGCGACGATAGCGAGGCCCTGGTCTTTCGCGGTGAGGATAAAGTTAACCGCCGCCTGAGTTTCGCCGAGCTTTACGATCAGGTTTCGCTGGTCCGTCAGGCCCTGATTAACATTGGCGTGACATCAGGAGACAGGGTCGGCGCTTATCTGCCCAATATGCCAGAGGCTATTATCGCCATGCTGGCGACGTCCTCGCTGGGTGCTATCTGGTCATCATGTTCGCCGGATTTTGGCGTCAAGGGTGTGCTCGACCGCTTCGGCCAGATCGAGCCCAAAGTGATCTTTGCCGCCGAGGGCTATCACTACAACGGCAAGTCCCACGACTGTCTGGAAAAACTGGCCGAAATCGTGAGGGCCCTGCCCAGCGTCGAGAAAACCGTGGTCGTTCCCTACACCCGCGACGCACCTGCCATTGACGGGGTGAAGAACGCCGTCTGGCTTGGTGATTTAACGAACCCCTATCAGGCTGCCGACATCGACTTTGAACGCTTCGCCTTTAACCATCCGCTTTATATTATGTATTCTTCGGGCACCACCGGCGCGCCCAAGTGCATTGTTCATGGGGCAGGCGGTTCCTTGCTGCAGCACATTAAAGAACACCAGCTTCACTGCGACATCAAACCCGGGGACAGGGTCTTCTACTTCACCACCTGCGGCTGGATGATGTGGAACTGGCTGGTCACGGCGCTGGCCTCGCAAGCCACCCTGATCCTTTATGACGGGTCGCCTTTTTATCCCGACGGCAATGTTTTGTTCGATTATGCCGACGCCGAAAAAATGACCCTGTTTGGCACATCGGCCAAATTCATTGATGCCGCCATCAAGGCCGAACTGGAACCGGCAAAGACCCACTCCCTCCAAAGCGTGCGCCTGATTTGTTCGACCGGATCGCCGCTTGCCCCCGACGCTTTCACCTGGGTTTACGACCACATCAAGCGTGATGTGCATCTGGCCTCAATAGCCGGTGGCACTGATTTGATGGGCTGCTTTATGTTGGGCGACCCGACCGGGCCCGTCTGGAAGGGCGAAATTCAGGCCCGCGCCCTGGGCATGGCGGTTGATGTTTTCGATGATGACGGCCAGTCCATTCGTGGCGAGAAAGGCGAACTTGTCTGCACCTTGCCGTTCCCGTCCATGCCCATCGGTTTTTACAAGGACGATGATGGCTCAAAGTACCACAGCGCCTATTTTGAACGTTTCGACAATGTCTGGTGTCATGGCGATTATGTGGAGCTGACCGAACACGGCGGGGTCATTATCTATGGTCGTTCGGACGCCACACTCAACCCCGGCGGCGTCAGAATCGGCACCGCTGAAATCTACCGGCAGGTCGAGAAACTTTCCCAGGTGGTCGAAGCCATCGTCATCGGCCAGCAATGGGATAACGATGTCAGGGTCGTGCTGTTTATTGTTTTGCGTGAAGGACTGGCGCTGGATGAGGACCTCATCAACCTGATTCGTTCGGAAGTTCGCGCCAACTGCACGCCGCGCCACGTTCCGGCCAAGGTCATTCAGGTTAGCGATATCCCGCGCACCAAATCTGGCAAAATTACCGAACTGGCGGTCCGCGACGTCATTCACGGTCGTCCGGTCAAGAACAAGGAAGCCCTTGCCAACCCCGAGGCGCTGACGTTGTTTGAGAACTTGACGGAGCTTCAGGATTAAGACGGGGTGACGTTTACCTGTTGGCGACAGCGTCCGCCAATAGACAGAGTATTTCATACATTAAGGTGGCCCCGACCAGGGCCGTGTTACCGCTGGGATCTGATGGCGGGGCGACTTCGACAACGTCGCCGCCGATCAGGTTCAGGCCGCGCAGACCACGCAAAAGAGCTTGCGCCTCAATGGTAGTGATGCCGCCAATTTCAGGGGTTCCGGTTCCCGGCGCGTAGACCGGGTCAAGGCCGTCCACATCGAAAGAGATATAAGTCGGGCCGTCCCCGACAACACGCCGGGCCTCGGCAATCACCGCCTCCACCCCCAGCTTTGTGAATTCCTCCATGAAGATCACCCGCATCCCGTTCTCCAGGGAGTAGTCCCATCCTTCGGGGCTGTTCTGGGCCCCGCGAATGCCGATCTGAACCGTCCGCTCGCCATCCAGCAAGCCGTCTTCGTGGGCCCGGCGGAAGGGGGTTCCATGCATAAACTTGGAACCCTGAAACTGGTCCCAGGTATCCGTGTGGGCATCAATATGAATAAGTCCTACGGGTGTGTCTTTGGCAATCGCCTTAAAGATCGGATAGGTCACCGAATGGTCGCCACCGGCACTCAAAGGTATGACCCCGGCGGCATGGACGCGGGCGTAGAAGGTCTCGATATCACGGACGACGGCAGCGTGATCAAACACCCCGTCGAAGGTCACATCACCGATATCGGCGATCTTGCAAAGATCATAAGGATTGATTTTGCTGACATGATGGATCGAGCGCATCAGGCTTGACTGGTTGCGCATCTCGCGCGGCCCGTGACGGGCCCCGGCCCTGTTGGTCACGGACCCGTCATAGGGCACCCCGATCATGGCAATGTCGAGCCCGGCCGGGTCGGGCTGGTAAGGTGTGCGCATAAAGGTCGGCATTCCCATATAGCGCGGCAGTGACATTTGGGTTTGATCTGTGGACATTGGTTAAGCCATTCCTTCCTGAGTCAGTCATACAATCAGCCTATCGCCATTAAATCACCCCTGAAAGGATTTATCCGTGGGCTACGACGTCGGCAAAGCGGGCTTCGGTTTCTTTTGCCTCAACTTTTAACCAGTCCCTGAAAGCGACGATCTTGGGCCGCTTGGCTGAAGCCTTGGGGTAAACGGCGCAATAAACATGATGTCCCTCAAGATCGATATCGAAGGGTTTGACCAACAAGCCTGCGGCAAGGTCATCGGCGATCAATACCGAGCGGCCAAGGGCGACACCTTCACCAGCGACAGCCGCCTGCTGGACAAGATAGGAGTGGGAAAACGAAGGCCCACGCGAAACGTCCATACCACTTACCCCCGCGACCTCAGACCAGACGCCCCAGTCATCGCGCATGTCGTCATGCAACAGGGGAAAGCGAACAAGGTCGGCGGGACTGTTCAGGGAACCAAACTTCTCAAGCAACGAGGGGCTTAAAACCGGAAACATGGTTTCCTTCATCAACACCACCATCTCCATACCCGGATACGGACCGGATCCGTATCTGAGCGCCATATCGAAACCGCCGGAGGTAAAGTCGACGACCTGATCGGTGGTTGAAATCCGCACGTCGATGTCCGGATGAAGGATGCGGAACTTGCCGATTTTAGGGACAAGCCACGAGGCGGCGATTGAATCCAGTGTGCTCAGCGTTAAAACACCGGCCTGGTCACGCTCGTACAGGCGCTCGACAGCATCGGCAATGGTATCAAAGGCGTTGCCTAAATCCGGATACAGCGCCTGACCCTCGTCAGTCAGTAAAAGCGAGCGGTTAACCCGGCGAAACAGGGCCAGACCGAGTGTTTCTTCAAGTCCTTTGACCTGATGGCTGATCGCCGCCTGGGTGACGTTCAATTCGGCCGCCGCGCGGGTAAAACTGAGATGGCGTGCGGCCGCTTCAAAAGCCTTCAAAGAATTTAGCGGCGGCATACGTCTGGGCATAATTTAACCTTATAAACTTAATGATAATGTATCAATACAATTCTAATTAAATCTGTTAACTTGTTATAAATACTTGTATTTATTTATTTTAGTATATTTTTTTAATAAGTTTTTCTAATGTAAATATGAGAAAAGATCGTTTGAGGTCCAGCCATTTTAGGAATATCTCTAGGGTCATCATTTAACGATTAACCCGAAAGTCTGAAGGAGGACGCCATGACCACATCAATCCTGAAAAACCACAAACAATACGTGGCGACCAGCGCGCTGGAACGCATCGCCGTGTTCATCGAAACCGCACCTGATCGTTTGTTGAAAACGCTTTACACCTGGCAAACACGGATCTCCGACCGTCGCCACCTGCGTGAACTCAATGACAGCATGTTGGTTGATATTGGTTTCGATCGCGTCGATATTGAGCGTGAAGCTGGAAAACCCTTCTGGCAGAACTAAGTAAGCGAGGCTACGTGAACATTATTCTGCTTTATGCAGGAACTGTCCTGATTTGGGGCTCGACCTGGCTGGTCATCAAATACCAGCTGGGTCTTGTCGCGCCTGAAGTGTCGGTTGCCTACCGTTTTGCTCTGGCCGCTATCATCTTGATGATTTACTGCGTCGCCACATCCAAACGTATGCGTTATGGCCTTAGGGATCATATTGGCATGGCGACGCTTGGGTTGTTTTTATTTTCGGCCAACTATTTTGTCTTTTATCTGGCCACCTATGACTTGACAACCGGCCTGATCGCCGTGGTTTTTTCCGGCATTGCCATCACCAACATCATTTTCGGCGCCCTGCTCCTTGGTAATCCGATCCGGCCAAGGGTTGCTTTGGGTGCAGCTTTCGGCATAGCCGGTCTGGTGACCGTGTTCTGGCCCGAGATTCAAAACTTTGACCTTGCCAGTCAAGGCAGTCGCGGATTGTTGTGGTCCATTGCCGGAACCTTGCTGGCGTCGATTGGCAATATGGCCTCGGCGTCAAACCAGCGCCGTGGCTTGCCTGTTCTTCAGGCCAACGCCTACGGCATGACTTACGGGGCGGTCTTTATGCTGGCGTTCGCGGTGATTGGCGGTTCGCAGTTTAATTTTGACAGCTCGCCGCTTTATGTGGGTTCGCTGATTTATTTGGCTTTGTTCGGCTCGGTGATCGCCTTCGGTTGCTACCTGACCCTGATTGGCCGCATTGGTCCTGATAAAGCCGCGTATGCGACAGTTTTATTTCCCCTTATTGCCCTTGGCCTGTCGACAATTTTCGAGGACTATCAATGGTCCGTTGGGGCCATTGTCGGTATGGTGCTGGTGCTTTTTGGCAATGTTCTTGTATTGAGCCGCAAACGCCGCCAAATAACAGTAGAAGCATCAGCCTGAAACAGAAGGTCCACATGTCACCGTCTTTTCGCCAGAACACCACCGTTTTAATAATCACCGCCGCCGTGGTCATAAGCCTGACCATGGGCCTGCGCAGCACCTTCGGACTTTTCCAGACCCCCATTGGCCTGGATCTGGGTTTCACCCGCACTTCTTTTGGTTTCGCCATGGCCATGCAGCAGTTGTTATGGGGATTGTTCCAGCCGTTTTGCGGCATGGCCGCTGATCGCTACGGCAGCGGTCGGGTGCTGGTCATTGGCGCCCTCGCATACATGGCCGGTCTTTTGGTGATGTCAGGATCGAACGACATCATCAGCTTTAATATCGGTGCCGGCTGGCTGGTTGGTTTTGGCCTGTCTGCGACCAGTTTTTCAGTCGTCCTGGGCGCGCTCGGCCGCATGGTAAGACCTGAAAAACAAAGCGTCGCCTTTGGCATCGCCACCGCCGGTGGCTCCATCGGTCAGTTTTTTATGGCCCCCATCGGCCAGAACCTGATCGAAAATCAAGGATGGTCAAGCGCCCTTGTCGTCATGGCGCTGATCGCCTTGTTGATGGCGGTGTCAGGTTTTTTCCTGCAAAGCAAGGCCGGGGACGAAATCAGGCTTGGCGGGGCGGCGGCTGAAACATCTGAGCAAACCATCAGGCAGGCCTTGATCGAAGCCTGGGGTGACAAAAGCTACCGTTATTTGACACTCGGTTTTTTCGTCTGCGGCTTTCAGGTCTCCTTTATCACCATTCACCTGCCGTCCTATCTTCAGGATCTTGGTATGGGCCCGCATGTGGGCGCGACATCGCTGGCCCTGATCGGTTTTTTCAACATCATCGGCACCTATAGCTGTGGTGTGCTGGGCGCTAAATTCCCAAAACGATATCTTCTGAGCTTGCTTTACTTCCTGCGAGCCATCGTCGTGATGATCTTCCTGATTTTTCCAAAGACCGACATGGCGGTTTATCTGTTCGCCGCCTCCATGGGGTTGCTGTGGCTGGGGACAGTGCCGCTAACCAGTGGTGTTGTCGCCGGGATTTTCGGCCCCCGCTTTATGTCGACGCTGTTTGGATTTGTTTTCTTCAGCCATCAGGCCGGTAGCTTTATTGGTGTCTGGCTGGGTGGCTATCTGTTTGATCAGACTGGCAGCTATGATGGCATCTGGTATGGATCTGTCGTGCTTGGCATTGCCGCCGCCCTGTTGCATCTGCCAATTGTCGAACAGCCATTGCAGCGATCCAAGGCTCCAGCCTAATATCCCTGACGTGAAACAGTAGGGAAGACGATTGGTATGCGCGGTTACTTTGGCATCGGTGTAGAGGGCATTTCCAAAGCCATGAACGTCGGTTCGATTTTTCGCACCGCCCACGCCTTTGGTGCAGGCTTTGTCTTCACCGTAAATGCCTCATACGCGCGCGGCGAAGGCGGTCGGGCAGATACCTCAAGCGCGCTGGATCACACGCCATTCTACGAATTTCCCGACATGGGCGCCATGGTGCTGCCCGAAAAATGCGCTCTGGTCGGCGTTGAGCTAACCCCGGAATCCATTGAATTACCAAGCTTTCATCATCCGGCGCAGGCCGCCTATATCCTTGGCCCGGAACGCGCGTCCCTGTCGCCGGAGATGACGGAACGTTGTGAATTTGTCATCAAAATTCCGATGCAGTTCTGCGTCAACGTTTCCATCGCAGCGGCCATTGTCATGTATGACCGGGTGCAGAGCCTTGGCCGTTTCCAACGCCGTCCTGAACGGCCCGGTGGACCGTCCGAAGCCTTGCCCGATCCGGTTTTCGGAGAACCGAAATTTCGTGATCAGGCGGGAAAGTTCCTGTCCAACCCGCCCCCGGATGTACACCCGCAAGAAGAAGACTGAGTTCAACCCGCTGGCAACCGTTGTCACCGGGAACATCAACCCCCATTTATCGATGTTCTTCTTCACTCACCCGGCGTTTCCGTCAAGAAATTTTGCCGCCTGAACAACCCCGCAAGCCTCGCCCATTGCGTTTGTCACCACCGGTTCAATCTGGCTTTTAAGAACTGCCGAAATGGCTTCGTCAAAAATTCCCAAATGGCCAAGGACTGCCGCCATGGCAACTTCCGAAGCACGGGTTGCGCCATCGTCAATTTTTAACGCCACGCCAAGACCAAGTCCCGGCAGGAACGCCCCATACACACCTTCTGCCCCGGTCTTGACAAGTGCCGGTCCGTTGGGGCCGTTTTGCGTCGCCTCAATGACGATGGTATCGAAACGACGGTGACCGGCAACCATTAACGGCTGTGCCCCTATGGCTGCCGTAATGCGCCTGACCGCTGCTGCGCGAACCGTTGGCAATGTGTCTGGTGTGGCCATTTTTGCAAAACCCCGGGCCATAGCATCAAGTGGCAGGGCAATGACCGGAATACCACAACCATCACAGCCCCTGGGCGCATTGGTCAAATCCATATCAGCCATTTCCTCAAGAGTGCCAAGGATTCGGCGCTGAACCGGATGATCGGCGCTGATATAACCTTTCGTCGGCTCACCCATATGCAGGGTGGTGGCAAGGAAACCGGTATGTTTACCCGAACAGTTATTATGAGCGCGGGTCAGTTTGGTATTGCTCCTGATCAGCTCTTCATGGACCACCTTCTCATTGGAGCCCGTTGATCCGCATTCCAGATCCATATCGCTTAAACCAAGGCGCTTAAGCCAGCCCTCAACAACAGCCATGTGCTCAGGACCGGAGCTATGGGAGGAACAGGCAAGGGCCAGTTCCTGATCACTGACATCAAAATGATCGGCCGTACCTGTCTCAATCAGGGCCAGGGCCTGCATTGATTTAATGGCCGAGCGCGGCAGTACCGGCGCCTCAATGTCGCCCCACTTTTCAACAATTTTACCTGCGCCATCGACGATCGCAATAGCGCCGCGGTGACGGCTTTCTACCCCGTCGCCCCGTGTCACTTCGACCAGTACCGGATTTTGTTGGTTGCTTTTCATAATGTGAGCACTATTTGCCATTTTTATGAGAGGCTTGGCAAGGCTCGCGAGCGAGGGTATCACTGTCTCTATGAAAAAAGCGCTTTCTGCTATTTTTTGCCTGACTGTGGCGGTGTTTTCGGCCCCCGTCGCCAGGGCCCAGGATACAAACCTGATCGATGTGTTCGACGACTGGAGCGCCTTTGCGCTCAAGCAGGGCGGAAAACCGGTTTGTTACATTGGCAGCGTGCCGACCAAATCGGCCGGAAAATACAGCAAGCGGGGCGATGTCCTGTTTCTGGTCACCCACCGCCCCGCCGCCAAGGCCAACGGTGTTGTTAATTTCCAGACCGGTTACGCCTTTAAAGCCGGTATCGATGCCCAACTGATTATTGGCAAGACAACATACAAACTGTTTACCGAGGGCGAGGACGCCTGGGCCTTTGATTCAAAATCTGACAAGGCCATCATAAACGCCCTGATCAGGGGGGCGCAGATGGTTATCAAAGGGACCTCTTCGCGCGGCACCGAAACCACTGACACGTTCTCCCTAAAGGGTTTTACCGCTGCCTACAAAGCCGCCAGCAAGGCCTGTAAATTATAGCCATCCCCACGTTTTTCCTTGGGTTCTTTGCAAAAGCCGCTATATCAACAGCGTGATGAGCACAAACAACAGCCAAAAATTATCCCTTGTAGGACTCGACCGTAGCGAGCTTACCGCAGCCCTTGAGGATATCGGCGAGAAACCATTCCGCGCCAAGCAGCTCTGGCACTGGATGTATTTTCAAGGCGTTACCGATTTTTCCGCCATGACCTCAATTGCCAAACCCTTACAAACCAAGCTGGCTGAACATTTCGTCGTGGGTCGACCGGAATTAAGCCGCGAGCAAACTTCCAGTGATACGGCCCGCAAATGGCTGCTCAAGTTTGAAGATGGCAATGAAGCCGAAACGGTGTTCATTCCCGAAGATGGTCGCGGCGCCCTGTGCCTGTCCTCGCAAGTCGGTTGCACCTTAACCTGCACGTTTTGCCATACCGGTACCCAACGCTTGGTTCGCAACCTTTCGGCTGCCGAAATCGTCGGCCAGATCATGGTGGCCCGGGATTCATACGGTGAATGGCCTTCACCCGCGGGAGAGCGTCGGTTTTCCAATATCGTTATGATGGGTATGGGCGAGCCGCTGTTTAATTATGACAACGTCGCCAAAGCCCTGAAAATTATTATGGATGGCGAGGGGATTTCCATTTCCAAACGCCGCATCACCCTGTCGACCTCCGGCGTCGTACCCCTGATCCGCCAGTGTGGGGCCGACCTTGGTGTCAATCTGGCAATTTCCCTGCACGCCGTCAGCGACGAGTTGCGTGACCAGATCATGCCCATTAACAAGAAGTACCCCTTAAAGGAACTTCTTAAGGCCTGTCGGGAATATCCCGGTTCTAACAATGCCCGGCGCATCACCTTTGAATACGTCATGTTGAAAGGCATAAACGATTCCGCCGCAGACGCCCGCGAATTGGTGCGTATGGTTAAAGGAATACCGGCCAAGTTCAACCTGATCCCCTTTAACAAGTGGCCGGGATCGGAATTTGAATGCTCTGAACCCGCCACCATCAAACGCTTTTCCAAAATTATCAACGATGGCGGATTTTCCGCACCCATCAGGGTGCCGCGTGGCCGCGATATTCTGGCCGCCTGCGGACAACTGAAGTCGGCCAGCGAGCACGAGAAGCTTTCCCGCCTGAAAGCCCGCCGGGCAGCCGGTATCGAAGACGATCATCATCCATCCTGAGATCATTCTTGAACTATCATTCTAAAAAACCTAATCTGGGCCATGGCCAGAACAAAAGAATTTGATACTGATGATGTCGTCTTAAAGGCGATTGAGGTTTTCTGGAGCAAGGGCTTCGAGGCAACGTCAATTTCTGACCTGGTCGAGGCGATGGGCATCAACCGGGGCTCAATCTACGATACCTTCGGCGACAAAGCAGGATTGTTCGAGCTTGCGATCCAGCGTTATCAAATCGATGCGCCATCGCAACGATTGCTGGACAATGCCGAAACCGGCGACCCGCGTGAGGAAATTGAGCTGTTTTTCAATGCCTTACTTAGCCGCAGCGACTGTCCGGAAGGGTTTCGCGGATGCCTGATCACAAACTCGATTACCGAACTTGCGGCCCGCGACGCGAAAATGGCGGCCCTGTTCAAGGCCGGGGTTAAACGCATAGAAGACGCCTTTTTCACCTTGATCAGGCGCGGCCAGGAAACCGGCGACATTGCCCCGTGGCGTGAAGCGCGCAGTCTCGCCCGCTCTCTTCTGGCTTCGGCGCAAGGCCTGATCGTTGTCTCGAAAGTCGAACCCGGCCGGGAAACCCTGGCCGATATTGCAGAAACGGCGCTTTCTTTGCTCGATTAAAGGCAATTATTAGAACGTTCGTTCCATTATTAACTTGACTCGCGTTTCTGACAGAACCACAATGCCCGCACATTCTGGAACGTTCATTCAATTTACTTGTCAAAACAGGAAATAGACATCATGAGCCTATTTGAATTACACACCACAGAAACCGCCCCTGAAGGATCGCGTGAGGATATCAACGCCGTTCAGGGCCGCTTTGGCTTCCTGCCCAACATTTATGCGGTGCTGGCTGAATCACCCGCCGTGATCAAGGCCTACAACGCGCTGGGCAATCTGTTGACAACCACATCGTTTAGCCCGGCGGAACAGCAACTGATGCTGCTGACGATCAGCGCCGTCAATGGCTGTGAATACTGCGTCGCGGCCCACACCATGGGCGGCATGAAAGCGCAACTTGACGAGGATGTGATTAACGCCGTGCGTGATGGTGGCGTCATAGCCGATCCAAAACTCGCCGCCTTGTCAAATTTTGCCCGCAGCGTTGTTGAGAAGCGCGGGTACATGACAGAGTCCGAAATCGAAACCCTTTTTGCCGCCGGGTACAGCAAGGATCAGGCCATGGAAGTGGTTATGGCAACGGCCATGAAAACAATTTCCAACTACATCAATCACTTCGCCGAAACCCCGCTGGATGATGCCTTTTCCAAGGCGGCCTGGCACGCCCCCGAATCCAAGGTCGCTTGAACAAAGCTTGAAAGCACCTGCCCCGCTCCGCGCATCCCCCCGGCGTGGAGCGGGTCTTTTTTAAACAATTAATGCTATAAGTAATCCATGAGCGCACCGTCCCACAGCAAAGAACTGATTCTTGTCGCCGACCCCATGTGTTCCTGGTGCTGGGGATTTGCCCCTGCGCTCAGCGCCATTCGCGAGCGCTATGGCGACGAACTGGCCGTCACCCTGATCGTCGGTGGCCTGCGGGCCGGCAACGACAAGATCATGGACGAGGAATCCAAGAATTTCATCCGCCATCACTGGCAAGAGGTCAACAAGGCTTCGGGCCAGCCCTTCAATTTTAATTTCTTTGAGCGTGACGACTTTATCTACGACACCGAGCCTGCCTGCCGGGCCTGCGTCACCGTGCGCGGCATCAAACCAGAGGCGACCCTCAACTATCTGGAATTGTTACACCGCAGTTTCTACGCCAACAATCAGGATATCACCGATACCTCCGTACTCGCCTCGCTGGCCGTGAGTCTCGGCATTGACGCCGAACACTTCACAACCGTCTTTCAGTCCGATGAGGCCCGCGCCGCCACCTTCGATGATTTTCAGGTCGCTCGCAATCTGGGGGTTACCGGATTTCCGACCATCGTCGCCGTCGATAAGCCTGCAGATGAAGGCGGCGACAGCCAGTTTGCCTATCTGAGCGTTGGCTACCGGCCCTTTGAAGCACTTGAGCCGGTGCTCGAAGAATGGATCGCTGCTTAAGATATCTTGCTCCCCAGCCGCATTTGCCTATACTGCGCGCCCATTGAAATTCCTTTTTTCTTGAAGGTTAAAAGCACATGAGCGCCGCTATTAAAAAAGTCGTCCTGGCCTACTCCGGTGGGCTCGATACCTCCGTCATCCTGCGCTGGTTGCAGGACACCTACGGCTGCGAGGTCGTCACTTTTACCGCCGACTTAGGCCAAGGCGAGGAGGTCGAACCGGCCCGCGCCAAAGCCGAGATGATGGGCATCAAGGAAATTTACATCGAAGACCTGCGCGAAGAGTTCGTCCGCGATTATGTCTTCCCGATGTTTCGGGCCAATGCCCTTTACGAAGGCACCTATCTGCTTGGAACCTCCATCGCCCGGCCGCTGATCGCCAAACGTCAGATCGAAATTGCCGCCGAGGTTGGCGCCGATGCCGTTTCCCACGGCGCCACCGGCAAAGGCAATGACCAGGTTCGCTTCGAGCTTGGCTATTACGCGCTCAATCCCGATATCAAAATCATCGCGCCGTGGCGCGAGTGGGATTTGAACTCCCGCACCAAGTTGATTGAATACGCGGGCCTACATCAAATTCCGGTGCCCAAGGACAAGCAGGGCGAACCACCCTATTCAGCCGATGCCAACCTTTTGCATATCAGTTGTGAAGGCAAGGCGCTGGAAGACCCGTGGGTCGAAGCGCCCGAGGATGTTTATACACGTTCGGTTTCGCCCGAAGACGCGCCCGATAAGCCGACCTATATCGAGATGGAATTCGAGCGTGGCGATCCGGTCGCCATCAACGGGGAAATGCTGAGCCCGGCCCAACTTCTGACCAAACTCAACAAACTGGGCGGCGATAATGGCATCGGCAGGAAAGACATCGTCGAGAACCGCTTCGTCGGCATGAAGTCGCGCGGCATTTACGAAACCCCGGGTGGAACCATCTTGCTGGAAGCCCGGCGCGGCATGGAAAGCATCACCCTGGATAGAAACGCCGCCCACATGAAGGACGAGATGATGCCCCGCTACGCCGAAACCATTTACAACGGCTTCTGGTTCGCGCCTGAACGGATCATGATGCAGGCGGCCATCGATAAAGCCTCCGAGGTGGTAAACGGTATCGTCAGGGTCAAGCTCTACAAGGGCACCGTCGCCGTCGTCGGCCGCAAGTCACCCATGAGCCTGTATGATGAAGCCATCGTCACGTTTGAGGAAGACGACGTCTACGACCAACACGACGCCGAAGGTTTTATTAAGTTGAACGCGTTACGGTTGAGGCTTGGCAAACGGCTAAAAGGCTAAGGACCGCACCGGTATTAATCTGGTGGAAACTGGTAGGGTTCATACGTTCGCGGATTGATGCCATCCTGCAATTCGGCTTCCGAAAGTCGTCCTAAAAAATATGCGTAGTCTGCCACAGGATAAAACAAGACTTTAACTCCGTCATATACTTTCACCTCAAATGCGCTACGGCATAGGACTCTAGCCTTCTCTAAACCATTCTTTTCCGCAAAATTAAGCAGGCTGCTTATTTTGCCTCTATCGTTTAGAGCCTTATCACTCCACTTAATTTCTGTTGCGAACCAAATTTCTCCACTCGAAAGTATACCGACAAGATCAACTTCCCCTTCTCTCCATCTTGCATAATGAACAAAGTCAATAAGCCCCGAGTGTGCAAATTGCGCAATCACGGCTGTTTCTACCAATCCCCCCATAGCCTCATCGTTTTGATCTATCATCCCGAAAAGTGCCGCGCGAAGAGAGGGATTTGTTAGGTAAACCTTAAATGTTGTGATTCGTTTGAACCGCTTGGCGTTTTGGTCAACCCGATGGATACGTTGGATGAGGAAAGCGGCTTCAAGATAATCCAGGTATTTCTTCAGGGTGTTCTTGGCAACCCCCGAAGCCTTCGACAAACCCTCAAGGCTCACTTCATTGCCGGTGTTGTAGGTCAGCACCGAGAAAAGCTGGTTTAGTTCCTGAGTATCCTGAATACCGTAAAGACTGGGTAAGTCGCGAAGAAGAACTTTATCTATAATATCATTGCCGACAAAACGCCTAAGGTCGCCCCGAACAGACGATGAAAAAATGGCCTCCGGGAAACCGCCATAGTTGATGTAATCCATAAATTCCTGATTGAGCCGCCCTATATCTTTAGTACCGGAATTTTTATAATTATCGACATCGAACAGTTCATCTTCGACATCTCTAAACCGCAAAAATTCCGCAAACGTTAGGGGAGGCAGTAGAAAATCCGTAAAACGTCCGGCCCCGGATTCTCGGCTTTTCAATTTTAGCGCAGCCGCCGCTGACCCGGAGGCAACGAAGTTAATGCCAGGATAGGAGTCGACCAAGGTTTTCAGATGAATTTCCCATTCCTTGCGATACTGGATCTCATCAAAAAAAACATACAATCCTTTTGAGCGGCGAGGATGACTATGAATTTCCTGAAACATCATCAGGATTTTTTCGAGGTCCAAAGCTGTATATAATGGGTTATCGATCGATACGTAGAAAATATTCTCAGGCGGCGTCTCCAAATCAATCAAAGCCTGAACTGTATGCTGAATCATCACCGTCTTGCCGACGCGCCTTGGCCCCATCAGCACCACGGCGCGTTTAACGTCTCTTTGCGTCACAAGCTCCAAAAACGGTTCAAAATACATACGCCGTGGATAATTATCCACTTCCGGGTCGACGCCATTGCCTTCTTCCCACCACGGATTATCAAAGGTGAGGCGATTTTTTAGTTCATTATCAGAGACTTGACGCATAAATCACCATTAAGATCAAATTGTTGATCTTAATATACATGCTTTGGCAACTAAGATCAATCAATTGATCTTAGTTGTTGTTGGCGCCTGATGAGCTAAGCCAGCTTTTCCTTGAAGAACGCCACTGTCCGGCTCCACGCCAGTTCGGCCTGGGTTTTGTCGTAGCGCGGGGTGGTGTCGTTGTGGAAGCCATGGTTGACGCCGGGATAAATGTGGGCGGTGTATTCCTTACCTTCGGCCTTAAGCGCCGCTTCGTAAGCCGGCCAGCCTTTGTTGATGCGGGTGTCCAGTTCGGCGTAGTGCAGCAGCAAAGGCGCCTTGATCCACGAGACATCGCCGGCGGCCGGTTGGCGGCCATAAAAAGGCACCGACGCCGCAAGCCCGGGCAAGCGCACCGCCATTGAGTTACAGACACCGCCGCCGTAGCAAAACCCGACAACGCCAACTTTGCCGTTAGATTGGGTGTCCGCTTTCAAGTGCTCGAACGCGGCGACAAAGTCTTCTTCCAGCTTGCCCTTATCTAGCTGCTTTTGCATGGCCTTGCCTTCATCGTCAGTCCCGGGATAACCGCCCAGCGGAGTCAGGCCATCAGGCGCCAAGGCGGTAAAACCGGCAACCGCAAGACGGCGGGCGACATCGGCAATATAAGGATTGAGGCCACGATTTTCGTGAACGACAACCACACCGCCGCGCTTGCCGCCACCGGCAGGGCGCACCAGATATCCCTTGATAGCGCCGTGGCCATCGGGGGAAGCATATTCGATTGTATTGGCCTGAATCCTTTTATCGTTCTCTTCAACCTGATTGGCCAGGGCGTAATCGGGTGATAAGATTTTCAAGAGCCCCGCAGCGCTGATCCCGCCGACAGCAAACTTTGCAGCCCTGTTCAGAAATTCCCTGCGCTCAATCAAGCCGTGAGCGTAACGGTCATAAATGTCGAGCAATTCCTGGTCGAAATTACCAGCGGTCAAACGCGCCATGATCTTCCCTCCCCTTATTTGAGACAGACAAAAAGGTAGCCGGAATTATTAAAAGGTTCAAATCACATCGGGGTGAAGAAACCCGCGGGGAGGAGGCGGGGTAGATTATCGCGCCCACCCCGCCGGGGTCGTCTTTAGCTGATGGTGCTCAGATGATCCTTTGAAGGATCGATGTCGTAAAAGATGTCTTTCTTGGCGTTGCCGAAGGTCACCGCACCGGGGCAAGACCGGACCAGCTTGCGTGAGTCTTCATCGACGATGTTAAAGAACTCGACGCATGAAGAGCAGATACCGGAATTTTCAGCAATACTGTAGGGGACGTTTTCACCGTCGATTTCGGTGGTGAATGTATGGGTCAGGTAGTTGGCGTGATTGGCCCTGTGGTTAAGCCATTGGCTTTTCAGGTTATCGCCAATACCCCAGAAACCGGTCAGCGTGAACAGGGTCTTGAACATGATGCTGTCCAGCAGACTTTTCTTTTCCCACTTTTCAGGCTTGTTGTTGTTGTACCTGTCGTCATCAACCAGGCCCTGCAACTGGTCCGGGGTTGGCAAGCTCGCGGGCGTAAAATCCGAGGTGGTCATCTTTGCTTCAAAAAAACCGTCAAACCCGCCAGGCAGGGCTTTCGGTGTGACAACCATGTATTTACCCACCTTGTTGGACGCATGATACCAGGAACTCTGGCGGGTACACATCCGGGGCCAAACCGAAGGTGTGACATAAATGGCCGTGTTACCTGTCGCTTTCATCGCCTCGCACGGGGTCATCATCGCCGCCTTCAATTTTAACCCGGCAGGCACGTTTTTAATCAATTCATCAAGGCTCAGTTTATCCATCCAGTAGATAAATATGCCTTCTGTCGTGGTGTTGCGTCTGATCATATTCATGGTTCTATCCTCAGCTTTGAATTTGAATTTTTGTGGCGGGCTGTTTGCCCCCTTGGTTGATACAGACGCCGGAGACCCGAAAAAGTTCCCTGCCCTGAGAAAAATATGATTTTCGCTTATGCGGTCCGTCATTTAAGGTCTAGGAAAGGAAGGCTATAATTTTGATCAAAGTACTTTTCATCTGTTTGGGAAATATCTGTCGCTCGCCAACTGCTGAGGGCGTTTTTGAAGCATTGGTTAAAAGTGAAAATTTAAGCGATCGCATCTCAATCGATTCAGCGGGCACAGCGGGCTACCATGTTGGTGAACCGCCGGACTCGCGTTCGCAGGCCGCCGCCCTCAGGCGCGGGATTGACATGAGCCACCAAAAAGCACGACGGGTGCGGACCGATGATTTTGTTGAATTCGATTACCTGTTGGCCATGGACCCCGACAATCGGAGTAACCTGTTGGCCATTTGCCCACCGGGCCTTGAGAACAAGATTCACCTGATGCTGGATTTTGCCGATGGCGTAAACGAGCAAAACGTCCCCGATCCCTATTACAGCGGCGACGGATTTGAGGTTGTCCTCGACCTTATTGAAAATGCCTCACAAGGCTTGCTTGCCGATATTCAGGACAAGCATCTTTGAGATTCTGGAAAAACAGGCGTCACTGAGTTATACTTCAAGGCGTTATGTTTGAAACATCGAGCACGGCTGCATTTGCAGTGGTGGCTTTGCTGACAAAAACAATAACAACAGGGGCTTTACCGGTGGCATCCATCACTCCAACACTTTCCGACATTCCGGATGGTGCGTTGGTGCTTGCCCTGCACGACAATGCAGACCACACGGCCCCAAATCTCGACCAGTTGAAGGCCCGTCAGGAAGTCCGCATACGCATCAACAAGCAACTGCAAACCTTAAAAAAAATGCAAGTCGAACAATCGTTATTGTCGGAGCAACAACGCAGCCTGACCCAGCAACACATTCTCCGCCAAAGTGCCCAGTCACAGCAACGTCAACTGCTGGCTCGCCAGCAAGAGGCGCAGCAAGCGCAAAAAAGGACCATCCTTCTGGATGCCCAGCGCAGTGGCCTCAATCAATCAGTTCAGCGTGGTGAACAGTCACAAGTGAGCCGCGTTATCCAGCGCAATCAGCAAGAGCAAAGCATCAAGGAGAAATATCCGGCCCTGCAAAGTTATTACAGATCTCTGGCGCGTCGCATCCTGCGAACCCAGAAAGATCGTCTCGCCGCGCCAAAAGACCCCTCCCTTCCTTAAAGCCCGATGCAAGATCACTTACGCGAAACCATCGAAAAAATTGCCGGTGCCGGGATCACCAACTTAACTGCTTTAAGCGGTGGCTGTGTTGGTGATGTCTGCAAAGTAAGCCTTAGCAACCGGGACAACCTCGTCGCCAAAGTCGGTGAGGTGGGGAGTGGCCTCGCCCTTGAAGGTCTGATGTTGCAATACCTGACCGATCATTCTGCATTGCCGGTGCCGAGCGTGCTTCATGGTGATGATACCCTGCTGCTGATGACATTTATTGACGGCACCGGAAATATAAATGCCAATGCTGAAATTCACGCCGCCGATCTGGTCGCCGCTTTACACGAAATAAGTGCCAAAACTTATGGCTTCGATTACGACACCGTTATCGGCGGCCTGCATCAGCCCAATCCGCAAACCACAAGCTGGCTCGACTTCTTCGCCACTCATCGGCTGATCGAAATGGCCGCTCAAGGGAGGGCCGCAGGGCGCTTGCCCGGCGAGATGATGAAACGTATCGAAAGCTTCGCCGGAAAACTTGATCGGTGGCTTGTGGAGCCCGTCCGGCCATCACTTATCCACGGCGATATGTGGGGCGGCAATGTGCTAGCTGCAAACGGGATGATCACCGGCTTCATTGATCCGGCGCTTTATTTTGCCGATCCGGAAATCGAACTGGCCTTCACCACCCTGTTTTCAACCTTCGGCGATACTTTCTTCTCGCGCTACAATGAACACCGTCCCCTTGCTCCCGGATTTTTTGAGGAACGGCGGGATCTTTATAATCTGTATCCATTGCTCGTCCATGTGCGCCTGTTCGGCGGTTCCTACGTCGACTCAGTCGACGGCATTTTAAGAAAATTCGGCTTCTAGAATTGCCTCATAAGTCAGCGCGTACTCGGCCAGGGTTTCATAGTGAGCGCCGTGGTGGCCAAGATGACTTCTAAAAAGCACAAATTGATCAACCATGAACGTTGGTGTTTTAAGACCGCCGTGATCCGCCAGCCAGGCGGCGACTTTCCCCTTGGGGGATTTCCTGACTCGGGCCAGGGTAATGTGCGGGGTGAATTTTCGCCGTTCCGGTTCCATCCCGCTTTGAACCAATGCCCGCTCGACCTTGCCGTGAAGGTGAGACAAAGCAGGGTCGTCTGGCACCGCGGCCCAGATCGTGTGAACCATATGACCGCGGCCAAAGGTTTCGATCCCTGATAATGAAATCTCGAATGCGGAACTATCAATGCCGCTAAGGGCGTCATAGACGTCAGCGGCCTGAACTTCATCGACCTCGCCGATAAAGCGCAACGTCAGATGCATGTTCTCTGGACTGATCCAGTGCGCCCCTTCCAAACCACCGGCAAGGCTATGCAAGTACTGTCGCACATTTTCGGGTAGCGGAATTCCGACGAACAAGCGAATCATGTGACGGACCTTAAGAGCCATGTTTGCCTGGTCACCACTCTAACCGTTTACCCGTAATTTCACCATTGTGAATGGCAGATGAATAACGGGTTCAGGATTAATTCAGGGGCCCGTGGGTACTCTGTACACACGATCTCAAGGAACTCTCAATAGCGGCGGCTCGTTTCTTCCTCCCTGGCGGGCCGCCGCCCTCTCAAATTTTAAGAAGCGGTCTGCGATCCCCAAAGCAGACTGCTTCATTTTTTTAAGAAATCAAGGTCAGGACGCCGGTGTATCCGTAAAGACGATTATGGGAAATCTCACCGTTGCCAAAAAAGCCAGCCAGCGGCACATCGTCAAAAACATCCATGATGAGTTTAAGCTCCCGTTCCCCCGCCCCGAACATCGAGGGGCCGCGACCGACGCAACTGTAATAAAGGGCGGCGCTGGGCGGCTTATCAAGACGCCCTTTAAGATGTTCAAGCCGGTTTCGCAGATCTGTTTCCGCGCTGACCGGGTCACGGCGCACAAACAACAAACGCCCACCTGACTGAACCTGCTCGCCAATGGCCAACCAGCCCCGGTCAGGATCGATACCAACAAGCGATCGCACCAGATAGTCCCCGGTGTCCGAGCCCTCAATGGGAAGGGCGGCGTGGACCAGCCCCGCCACCTGTCCAAGATCTTCTGCCAGTTCTTCGCCAATATCCTCGATAAAAACTTCAAGGGCCGGGCGACCATCAAGGCCGATGATGATGTTATCAATACAGTCCGAAATAAGATGGCTTTCCGATATCGGTATGCAGCCTTGGGAAAGCGCGGTGACGATATTCACGGCGGGGGCGAACATAACGCCGGAAAGCCCCCCTTTGATGACACGCTCGGCAACCTGATAAAACGGCCCCGATGTTGATGATGATGTCAGGCCGCCAACCAGAAATCCGGAAGTCGCCGCCGCCAGTTCCTCGATCAATCCCGGAATAAGGGGATTGGACGGATCGCCGTGAACGACGCCAAAATGAGCCTCTTTGTCCTTAATCCAGTCGAGTGTTTTTGCGGGCAACTCGCCAATATCATTTTCCAACGGCGGCAAAATCTGAAAACTGTCTTCCGGTAGCGCCATTGCCATAACCGCGAGGGCCGGCTGATCAAAATATTCTCCGCATCCTTCAGTGGAAATGGCGCAAATACCCATGCCGGTACTGCCAACCCAGTGCTCAATGCCGGATTTTTGTCTTAGGTAAGTCAGGACCGATGGCAAGTCTTCCGCCAGCCTGTCCGTGGCGTAAACAAAGCCGAGATTGAAATCCCCGGCCACTTCCGAAAGCCCGTCGGCACAAACCTTTGCCGCGTGGGCCCAGTCATCTGCCTGCGTGTGAACAACCTTGAAGGCGGTCATTTACTTTTGATCCCTTGCAGCATCTCTTTGACATAGGGAAGAATGCTTTTGGTAACAACCCTTACCCCACGGGCGTTGGGATGAATGGTGTCTTCCTGATTGAGTTCGGCAATTGTGGCAACGCCCTCAAGAAAAAACGGGTAAAACGGAACCTCATGCTGTTTGGCTAACCTAGGATAGATATCGGAAAATTCGCGGCCATAGTCTTCCCCCAGGTTGGGCGGTGCGCGCATACCGGTCAACAATATCGCCAATTCCCGTCGCTTCAACTTGCTTAAAATTGCGTCCAAGTTTTTAAATGTTTCACCCGGATCGAGTCCACGCAGGCCATCATTTGCGCCCAATTCAATGATAACCGCGTCGACTCCTTCGGACAACGCCCACTCCAGTCGGGACAACCCGCCCGCCGAGGTATCGCCAGAAACACCGGCGTTTATGACCACGGCATCAATACCATCGTCATTGAGGGCGCGCTGCAGCTGATTTGGAAAGGCGTCCGCTTGCATCAAGCCGTAACCGGCGCTGAGACTGTCTCCCAGGGCCAGGATACGAACCGGTCCAGCAGCTTGCGACTGTGCAGGTAAAGCAAAAGTGAGCAACATAAAGAGTATCAGCGCATTGACTTTGTCGCTGACCTCGCCATAACGGAAGCGGAAAACCTTAAGGAACATCATGACTGAGCATACCGATACGGCCATTGAATTAAAACTGGTGGAACTTACCCTGACCAGCAATGCGGGGGAGGTCAACATCCTGCGCGGGATTGACCTGTCAATCCAGGCAGGGGAAACCATTGGCGTCATAGGCCCCAGCGGTTCGGGCAAAACCTCCATGCTGATGGTTATCGCCGGCCTTGAAAAAGTGACCCGCGGTGAAATCAATATCGCCGGGCACGGCCTGAACGCCATGAACGAAGACGAACTGGCCCTGTTTCGACAAAATCATGTCGGTATTGTCTTTCAGGATTTTCATCTGGTGCCGACCATGACGGCATTGGAAAACGCCGCCATGCCGCTTGAGTTCGCCGGGCGTTCCGATTCTTTTGAACGGGCCCGCGCCGAACTTGACGCAGTCGGCCTGGGCCATCGCATTGATCACTACCCGGGCCAGCTTTCCGGCGGCGAGCAACAACGGGTGGCCCTGGCCCGCGCTTTCGCACCCGAACCGACCATTCTTCTGGCCGATGAGCCGACCGGCAACCTGGACGGCGATACCGGTCATAAGGTTATGGATTTACTGTTCAGCCTGAAAGAGCGCTGCAACACGACAATGATGCTGGTCACACATCAGCCGGAACTGGCCGAACGCTGCGAACGCACCATCGCCATGCTGGACGGGAATATTTCTGATGACGGCTAGTACCCACTTTTATAATTCCGGGATACGTAGGATTGTTTTTCCCGCCCCCTCGGTAGGAGGCAGCGCGCAGGCGATGGCGGCCCATCGTCAAGCGTTGACGACACCCCGAGGGAGCGGGAAAAGCAACCCGAAGGGCGGCGTTGCCCACCGCTTGTGGTGGATGGCACCACGGCACGATGCGCTCCTAGCCGGAAACCTCGCAACACCGTCCTACGAGTTACGGAATTATAATAATGGGTACTAGCGCAGCATGGACACTGGCCTGGTCGTTGGCGCGAAGGGAATTGCGTGCGGGTCTTGCCGGTTTTCGCATTTTCCTCGCTTGCCTGGGCGTCGGTGTCGCCGCCATTGCCGCCGTCGGTACCATTAGTGCCTCGGTCATTGCCGGCCTGAACAATAACGCCAAAAACCTGCTCGGCGGCGATTTTGACCTGCGCTTCCATAACCACGCCAACAGTGAAGACCAGGATCGCTACCTGATGGATCAGACTCGGTCACTTTCAAAAACGCTTGAATTGCGCGCCATGGCGACCCCTGCCGCAGGAACTGGCGCGGGCAAGCGTGGGCGTTCCTTGATCGAACTGAAGGGTGTCGATGACGCCTATCCCTTAAGCGGCAACATGGTGTTAGCCCCGGCCCTGACTTTGGATGACGCACTGGCCAAACAAACCGGCGACACTTTCGGCGCAGTCGCCGACGCCAATTTACTGAAAAGACTGGGACTCGATTTGGGTGGCCGGGTCAAAGTCGGCGCCGCCACCTTGAGCATCACCGCCATCATCAAAAGCGAACCCGACCGGGTCGCCAGTGTCCTCAGTTTCGGCCCCCGCCTGATGGTGTCCATGGCGGCCCTAGAGAAAACCGGGCTGATTAGACCTGGATCGCAAGCCCATTTCCATACCCGTGTACTGCTGGCCGCAGGCGTTGATCCTGAAGTCTGGCGGGAAAACCTGAACACCGTATTCCCCAAGGCCGGTTGGCGGGTCCGACAACCAAATGAGGCAGCGCCCGGCATCCGCCGCTTCATTGACCGGATGACGCTTTTCCTGAGTTTTGTCGGCCTGACCGCCTTGCTGGTTGGCGGCATCGGGGTGACCAATGCTGTCGGCGGCTATCTGGACGGCAAAACCGCGACCATCGCCACGTTCAAATGCGTCGGCGCGCCGGGGGCGCTCGTCTTTAAAATTTATCTTCTGCAGGTGATGGTTTTAAGCGTGCTTGGCATCGGGGTCGGATTGATCTTCGGCGGCATCATTCCCGCCGTTGGGCTTGGCGCTGTCGCAAGCCAGATGCCGGTCGCCCCGGACATCGGTTTTTATCCAAAGCCTTTGGCGCTAGCCGCGGTCTTCGGTTTGCTAACGTCCCTGACATTTGCCATGTGGCCGTTGGGTCGGGCCCGGGAAATCCCGGCGGCGACCTTGTTTAGGGACGCCATCGCCCCATCAAACCTGAAACCCGGCCCGGCGGCCATGATCGCCGCTATTGCCGGTGTCGCGGCACTTGCCGGATTAACAATCATGAGCGCCAGCGATCGTTATTTTTCTTACTGGTTTGTCGGCGGGGCGCTTGTCACGGTTGGCTTGTTACGGTTAGGAGCGGCGCTTTTGGTGGGTTGGGCGACGCGTATGAAAAGCCCCAAAAATGCCGAACTGCGGCTCGCCCTGGCAAACATCCACCGGCCCGGGTCCAACGCCCCCAGCGTCGTTCTGTCACTGGGACTTGGCCTGTCCGTACTGGTTGCCGTCGCCCTTATTCAGGGCAATTTGAATTATCAGGTGAACGAACGCCTGCCGGAAGAAGCACCGGCATTTTTCTTCATCGACATCCAGCCGGGGCAGGTCGCGGCTTTTGACGAGACAGTAACCAGAGTAGCTGGAACAAAGGGTTTCAGGCGGATGCCCAGCCTGCGCGGCCGAATTGTCAAAATCGATGGCACCCCGGTCGAAAAAGCCACCGTCGCACCAGGATCACAATGGGCCATTAATGGTGATCGGGCGCTGACCTCATCGGCCAATCCGACCGAAGGATCAAAGATCATCGAAGGGGAGTGGTGGGACGAGGCCTATTCAGGACCGCCGGTGATTTCCCTTGACGCCGGGCTTGCCAAAGGGTTTGGCATCGGTATCGGTGACACCTTGACCCTCAACGTGCTGGGCCGGGAGATTGAGGGAACCATCATGTCCTTGCGCGAAATCGACTGGCGATCCCTGCGCTTCGACTTCGCCATCATCCTGGCGCCCGGGCCGCTGGAGGGTGCTCCCCATACCCACATAGCCGCCGTCGAAGCGCCAGCGGAAATCGAAGAAGAGCTTGAAGATGCCGTCTCGAGCCGCTTTGCCAACATCACCTCTATCCGAGTCCGCGAGGCTCTTGAAGCCGCCGCCCATATTCTTGAAGGCATCGGCCAGGCCGTCCAGGGGACCTCGCTGATCACGATCATTGCCGGTTCATTGGTGCTGGCCGGAACCCTCGCCGCAGGCCAGCGCCGCCGCATTTATGACGCGGTGATCTTCAAGGTTCTGGGGGCGACACGGGGCCGTCTTCTTAAAGCCTTCGCCTTTGAATACGGCATTCTAGGGATCGCCACCGGGATCATTTCAGCTGCTATCGGCACATTGACGGCCTGGGCGGTGATGGTTTTCCTGATGCGTGCGGGCTGGATCTTCCTTCCGCAAGTGGTCGCTATCACGGTTGCCATCTGCCTGTTTGTAACCGTCGTTGCGGGATATCTGGGTACCTGGAAAGCGCTTGGTGAAACGGCCTCGACCCACCTACGCAACAAATGATCTGTTACTCTTTGTTACAAGCATCGCCTTGATTTCGGATGCTTTTCTGCCATATTAAACAAAGATTGTTTTTTGACAGCAAAAGAGGTTTTCCATGGTTTCCGATCCCAACAGCAGATTTACATTAAGCACCCACGCGGCAGGCGGCGCACAGGCCGACGCAAGCGTCGAAATTGATGCCGGTCTGCGCGAATATATGCTCAGGGTTTATAACTATATGGCTTCAGGGCTGGCCCTGACAGGTATCATCGCCTATTTCAGCGCCAACACCCCGGCCATCCTCAATATGCTGTACGTTGCCGGCCCGGACGGCATGGTTCAACCGACCGGACTTGCCTGGATCGCCATGCTGTCGCCTTTTGCCTTCATTCTGGCGCTGTCATTCGGCATCAACAAGATGCAGGCATCGACCGCCCAGGCTGTATTCTGGGCCTTTGCCGCCGTGATGGGCCTTTCCCTGGCCAATATTTTCCTTGTCTACACTGGTGCTTCGGTGACAAGGGTGTTTTTCATCACCGCCGGAACGTTTGCCGGGATGAGCCTTTATGGCTACACCACCAAGCGTGACCTGACAGCTATGGGGTCGTTCCTGATGATGGGCCTGTTCGGCATCATCATCGCCATGGTCGTCAACATATTCATGCAATCATCAGCCCTGCACTTCGTTATTTCGGTGCTCGGCGTGCTGATCTTCGTCGGCCTGACCGCCTACGACACCCAGAAAATCAAATCTGTGTACGAAGAAGCCGATGGCGCAGAAGTGATGACCAAAAAGGCGATCATGGGTGCGCTGACCCTGTATCTGGACTTCATCAACCTGTTTCTCATGCTGTTGAGGTTGTTCGGGGAAAGAAGGTAAGCCTTTAGGTTCAAGCCCCTCATTAAGGATCAGGCCCCTCAAGCGCCGGGCGTTCGCTCCGCTCTCTTGGCTGGGTCTCTGGAAGTCAAAATAAAAATGGCGACAGGAAAATATCCTGTCGCCATTTATTCTTGGTTCCCCAAGCCCGCGACTGCGGGCCGCCGCCACTGCGGCGAGCCAAGGGGTCGGAGACCCCGCCCGGCGCTTGAGGGGCTTCTATATTAAGCAGCCCCGCGTTTCAGGTGGTCCATGGCCTCGTTTAGCTGGCTCATGCGATCGTGGTCGCCGTGGCCGCTGTCGGGGTGGTGAATGCTGGCCAGGGTGCGAAAGCGGGATTTCATGGATTTACCATCGGGCAAGCTGCCCGGCGGAAAGCCGAGAATATGAAGGGCGTCGTTGCGATTTTTAATGCCCTGGGGCAGGGGCTGGAAGGACAGGGCAGAGATAATCGAGCGCAACCGGTCCAGTTCCTCGCGGGCCTCGTGCATCATGCTTTCATCGACAACCGGCGCTGCTGGCTGTTCGATGCCGCCGCTCAGGCTGATATCCACCGCTCCTTTATCAATTGATAACGCCACCCCTAGGGCCCGACGCAGGGTCACTGCGTCATAACCGGGGGCCATACGCACTTGCAGGCGGGGTTTGCGCTGCCAGGGTTTGCCCTTGGCGGCACCGGATTTCAGAACAACGGTTTCACGGTCACCGGCCAGCGGCCCGCCCGGGTCGGGAAAATCGAAAATTTCTTCGGCGTTGACAACCAGAACCACCGAACGGGCAAGGTCGGCGACATTAACCCGGCGTTTGTCGGCCAGGGCCATTACCGCATCACGAAAATCAGTCGAGCAGGGAATCGTATAGGAGTGCTTGCGGTTCGGAGCAGCTTTGGCAGTCATCTTCACGTCAATCCTGTTGGCGGGACAAGCCCGGTAATCAGTCCCGCAATAGGAACAGATTATGGTTAACGATTGGTTGATAGGGCGTCTTTGCCAAGGCCCGGCAGGCCGGTCATTTTAGCAGGATTAAGGAAAGTTCAGGGTTTTCCCCGTTTTAGCGCAAAAGACTCGCCGCCACCGCCTCTAAACAAGATAACAGGGGGCCATTCTTACACCGCCGGGGTGTTCTAACCCAGTCAGACGGTTCCGCTTCAGGACCATCGTAACTGCATATGTTGTTGTTTTTCCTTTCTGGGACGAAAGTGTTAAAGCAATCTTTATAAATCGGTTGATCCGTTGTAACTATTTGTTTTTATTTATGTTTTTTCGGATTTAACAATTGGAAAATTGACAAATTTCGGGCTCAACTGGCCCTCGCAGGCGCCTTTCAGGTAAAAACCGCTAACGGACTGCGGCCATCGCCTGTCCTCCAGAGATCGCTCCAACGCTCATTCGGCGTTTATTGAGAAAGTGATACGAAGTTTAAAGACAGGGCCAACGGGAAAACTCACAAACCTGGCCTGATAATAAATTTCTGCTTTTGAAGGTGTCTCTCCCGCAGGGGCAATAAAAATCCCAAAAAGCAAAATAATTTTCCAGGCGCAAGCCCGATTAAATTATTGTTGAAGTGAAGTGACTTTATCTTTTTGATCAGTTCGGCATTCTTCCATGGCCAAAATAGATCTTGAAAAGCGCCAAAATTTTTATCCATCGCAGCCCCTTAATACGGCCCCGTAAAGGCCCGAACAAAGACACGGGCACAGCTATATCCGGGCCTGGGTGTAATTTTCTAATTTTCATGATTAAGTGAAATTTTCTTTTTATTTTCAATGTAGTACGGTTGCGAAATGATTATTTTTCGCCTGTTTTATGGAATTTCCCGACCCATTCCACTGCCGTAAAAATGCCACCCCTGCCCTTCTTGAATAGCGCCCGGCGCAACACCCCTGGGAGGGGCTTGTTTCGTTCACCCAATGGGACCGGGACGCAGGCCGGTTTAACCCCGACACGGGCGTGCTCGATGATGAATTCTTCATTGCGAAACACCAAAAAGCCATCACCCCAACACCGACAAAGGGTTCAGGTGCAGGGCAGCGATTCGGAAACCCAACGGTTTTCCTCAATCCTGAAACTAGTGGATAAAATCTAACATATGGCACCCATACGATTTCATTTCCTGATTTCTCGGTAGGAGAGGCCCCGCAGGCGATGCCAAAGCATCGTTGAGGGAACTCGACGCCCCGAGAAGCCAGGAAATGGAACCCGAAGGGCGTCTTCTCAAGCCCACCGAATACGTTACCCAAGGCTTGTGATGCGTGGCATCACGGCGCATTGGGTGCCTTTTCGGATGAACTTGAGAAGCCATCGTATGGGTACCATATGTTAGATTTTATCCACTACCGGTGGACGCAATCCAAACAATGACTACATATTAGGTTCAGATTTTTAATGATCGGAGCGATTGATGGAAAAAGCAACATTCGGCGCCGGCTGCTTCTGGGGGGTCGAGGTGGCCTTCCGAAGGCTTGAAGGTGTCAAGGCGACGACCGTCGGTTATCTGGGCGGTGCCTTGAAAGATCCGACTTATCAGGACGTCTGCAGCGGCCAGACGGGCCATGCGGAAGTTGTCGAGGTAACATTTGACCCGGCGTTGGTCGATTATCAGGCCCTGCTTGATCTTTTCTGGGCCTGCCATGATCCCACGACCCTAAACCGCCAGGGCCCGGATATGGGAACCCAATACCGCTCGGCGATCTTTTTTCATGGGCCGGAACAAAAAGCCAAGGCAGAAGCCTCTATCGACGCCCATACGAAGGCTGCCACCTTTGCCAATCCGATCGTTACGGAAGTTACGGCTACCTCAACTTTTTATGCAGCCGAGGCTTATCATCAGCAGTATCTGGAGAAACGCGGCATGGCGAGTTGCCATATCCCCTGATTTCAGGCGCGCACAACACTGGTCATGAAGGTATCCTTGTCGCTTTCCAGCTCGAAAAGTACCTTCACCGCCTTCTTGAACGGGTCATTTCCGGCCGCTTCAATACCGACGGACCATTTGCCGTAACAGTGGTCGCGCAACCAGTCATACAAAATGGCCAGCGGCTCGCTGGATTTATAATAAACACCAAAAGGCAGGCCGCGGCGGTCAATCGCCTGGCGTCTGTTGCCCTGGCGTCGTTCCTTCCCCGTCCAGGGCGCAACGGTACACCGCCGGTCGGACTGCTCACGCCGGTCGCTACTCTTTCGTTCAAGATGTTCGGGTTTGTCGTCGACCATTAAAAGCCCTTTATTAAAAGAGCCATCACCCTAGTGTCCTGCACCAGTTATTCATATCATGAATTACTGGTATCAGCAGGCCACGTATATATTGAATCTCGTGTGATGGCTCTGAAGTATGGATCAATTATTGAGCCATACTTCAGAGCCATCACACTAGTCGCTTTTCTCGGCGCCTTCCAGCAGGCCTTCGGAAATTTGCAGATTGATATTTATCAACGTTGTCAGGGCATGTTCTGTGATGGCGCTACCCTGATTTCGGGTGGTGGCGACGACATACTTTGACAACCGCACCAGATTTTCCTTCACATCACCGGGCATGCTGTTATCCGGACCGGAAACGGTCGCCCGAATGGCCACCCAGAGGTCATGATTGTTACTCAATGCTGCTTCCAGAATACTCACTTCACCGCCGTCATTACCAAGGCGGGCCTGATCAAGCAACACCGCAGCCTCCATCAGACAGTAGGCATCTTCTTCCTGTGCGAGCAGTTCCTCAGCTGTCATCGGTCAGTCCTCCAACACAATATATGTATTTATATCGTGATCGGATGAAGACAATACTAACAAGGCGTACAATTAAAATGAGCTGATTAACAGTATTTTTCAGGCCCCGCCCACTGCGGAACAGAATATCTGTCGCCATGGGCCCAGCCGACGGGCAATTGTTGATTGATGGCCTTAAGGTCCGCAGAGCTCAAGGACAGTTCAGCGCCTTTTGCCAGTTCCCTCAGGTGATCGGTGGACCTGGTGCCGGGAATGGGCAAAATATGTGCGCCCTGATGCAGGACCCAGGCAATGGCTAGGGACGACGCCTTATGCCCCATGTCCCGGGCCAGGGCGCGAAAGCCTGCCGTGGCCTCAACATTGCGGCTCAGGTTGGGTTCAAGAAAGCGCGGATTGTCTTTCAGAAACGGGAAGGTCTGGACATTTTCTTCAGAGTGCGGACTGTCCGTTAGCAAACTTCTGCCCAGCGGACTGAAAGCGACAAGCGTCGTATCCAGCTCGGCTGTTTTTTGCACAAGTCCCAGTTCTGGATAGCGTGTTGAGAGCGAGTATTCCGATTGCACAGCACCTACCGGGTGAACGGCGGCGGCGAGAGCAAGTGAAGTCGGCGCAATTTCCGAAAATCCGAATTGTTTGATTTTACCGGCCCGGATAAATCCCGCCAGGGTTCCCGCAACCTCTTCAATGGGAAGTTCCTGCTCACGGCGATGGACATAGAACAACTCAACATGATCAACGCCCAGACGTTTCAGGGATTTATCGAGCTCCGCCTCAAGGTGCCCCGGGCTGTTGTCATAATTTTTACCGTCATCACCACGACAGATCCCGGCTTTGGTGGCGATGGTGAACAGCTCGTGACGCCCCGGTCCCTGTTGGCTTAAAAACGAACCGATGCGCTCTTCTGAAATACCCTGACCATAAACGTTGGAGGTATCGATATGATCGATGCCCAAATCCAGGGCGGTGCTGAGAATGGCGTGGGATTTTTCCGTATCCGTAGGACCATAAAAATCGGCAAACGACATCGCCCCGATACCAAGGGCCGAAACAACCGTTCCATTACCGCCAAGTTTCCGCTTCTCCATATCGACTCCTAATAAGTTTCCGCCCCGTCCGGGTCATCAGGGTATCTATCTTCTAGGGGCAGAAAATACAAGAGTCTCTGATCACGCCGCCCGTGCTAACAACGGGGCTTGTGCCTTTTTCATGTGATCGCCAATGGCAGCATGGACCTTTGCCGGATGGGTCACGGGCAACATGTGACCAGCGTTTGCAATTGTCCGGTGGCGTGCGTCGGGTATCGCCTCGGCCAGCATACGGGTGATCTGACGGGCCGGTTTTGGCGAGTTGGTGCCGCACAAAACCAGCGTCGGAACCTTTATGCCAGCGTAGGCGGAAATCGGTGTCGTCTCGCCCAGTGTGGCGTTGAAATCCCCAGGCAACTTGCCAGCCTTCAGGGCCAGTTTTAGACGTTGATCCTGATGCAAGCCGGCCCAGGTTCCTTCGCCGTTCCAGTAATCGACGAAACGTTGCATCGCCTGTTCGGGAATTCCCCACGAAACGTCCTGGGTGATGTCGCGGGCAAGCCGGGATACCTGATCGAACAGGCCACGCTCTGCGTCCGAGCCATCACGTAAAATATTGAACGCAACAGGCTCAAGCACACTCATACTTAAAAGCAGCTGCGGGTGCAGTAACGCCATCTGCAGGGCGAGCGCGCCGCCGTAAGAATGACCGACAAGATGGACAGGTCTGCCCAGCTTGCGAACCACAGCCGTGACCAACGCCACGTTACCCGCCAGGGTCAGGGCTCCGGGACCGGTCCAGTTGTCGGTGCCGCCCGCACCATACAAATCAGGCGCGACAAGATGATATGTGTCGGCCCAGTTTTTAAAAGCCTGCTTCCACTGCTTGCCGGAACTGGCGGAGCTGTGCAACAGCACAACCGGCTGGCCACTACCTGCTTGTTTGATCGAAACATTTACGCCGTTTTTTCTGCTCGTATTCATAACGGGTTCTCCTGAATTTGACGAAACAAGCCACTGGCCCGGACGGTATGTCCTTGCCCGGACCAGCACTTGCTCAGATTTTCTCGATGGAAATTTCCACCGGAAGGGAACTGGAAACCATCTCGTAGACCGGCGAGAATTGCGCCAGTGACTTCAATGTTTCGGCGTCGCCTTCGGACTTGACCTGCATACGCACGCGCACAACCGAAAAACCTTTTCGGACGGTGCTGTCCATACCAAGGAACCCCTTAAGATCAAGATCGCCTTCCAGTTCGCAACGCGCATCTTCAATAACGATGCCGCGGGCCGCCGCGTGGTAGACCATGGTTGTCGTCAGGCAGCCGGCCAGGGCGTGCAGGACATATTCAACCGGGTTGGCAGCCTTGCCTTCGCCCAGAAGAAGCGGTGGTTCGGCGTTGTCGAGAACAAACGGGCCCTTGGCGTGGGGCTGCTCGTCGCAGGCGCCACGGAAGCTGCTGATGGTCGAGCGGTTGTGATCGCCGCCCAACCAGGTGTTAGAGGCGCGAAACTGAAAATCAGCGATTTCAGGTGTCTGTTTTACCGCCTCAATGGTTTCAAATAGAGCGCTGACATTAACGCCGTTGGTAACGGTGGGCATTTCCTGGGCTGTGTTTTGGGTGTTCATCATATCTTCCTTTGCAACTGTTTGTGCCGCCCTCATGGGTGGCGATGGGCGGAAGATAGGGCAGGGAACTCTTGCTTTTGAGGGCGTTTTTTGCCAAAAAAGATGCATTCGTGCCACAAAAAGGGCTCAATAAATGGAAAATGACCAGAAGACCACCCAAGACGCCCTGATCGTCGCGGTGCCCGAAACCGCCGGCTCGGCCCTTTACGGGATGATTGATGTGCTGGCCTCTGCCGGAAATCTTTGGCAACTGCTTGTCGGTGCCCAGCCGGAAGTCGCTCTGATCAAGCCGAAAATCGTCTCTCCCATGAGCGCGGGTTTTGTCTGCGGCAATAATATTCCGGTCAATCCTGATCTCTGCATCAGCGACCAGCCGATGGCACCGATCATCATCTTGCCCGAACTGTGGCTGGCCCCGGACGAAGACCTTAAAGGGCGCTACCCAGAGCTGATGGACTGGATTCGCGATTGCTACAAAGCCGGGGCATCGATTTATTCGGCCTGTTCCGGGGCCATTATGCTGGCCGAAACCGGTTTGCTTGACGGACGGGATGCAACGTCCCATTGGGGTTATCAGCATCTGTTTCACAAAAGTTATCCGAAAGTTCGCTTTCAACCGGAACCGAACTTGTGTTTTGCCGACCCCCTGGGCCGCATTGTTACGGCCGGTGGCACCAGTTCATGGCATGACCTAGCGATCCATATTATTGCCCGCCACTGCAACCCCGGCGAGGCGTTGCGCATCGCCAAGGTTTACCTTTTGAAATGGCACGACGAAGGCCAGTTGCCTTTCGCCAGCCTTGTCAACCAGACAGCACACGCGGATTCCGTGGTTCGTGAGTGTGAAACATGGCTTAAAGCCCACTTCCGTGAAGGCGAACCTGTCGCCCGCGTGGTTGACCATTCCGGGATCCCCGAACGCACCATCAAGCGGCGCTTTAAAGCAGCCACCGGGACGACGCTCATGGACCATGTTCAAAACCTGCGGATCGAAGAAGCCAAGCGTCTGCTGGAAACCGGCGATACCCCGTTTGATGAAATTGCTCCAGCGGTGGGTTACGAGAACATCGGTTTCTTCCGCCGCCTGTTCAATAGAAGAACCGGTCTCAACCCGTCCCGATACCGAAAAATGTTCCAACCGGTAACGACCGTGGTGACGTGATCAGGTTTAATATCCAAGTTTTTTTGAAAGAGGAAATGGTGCCGCCTGGGTGACTTGAACACCCGACCCCCGCATTACGAATGCGATGCTCTACCAACTGAGCTAAGGCGGCTCATTTCCCAAGGCTTTACTTACTGCGTCGTCCTTTCCGCGTCAACGTCTTGTAAGGCCTGCGGCGCAGTCAATTTTGGTTGTTCCGTCTGTTCCGTCTGCTCAGGCGCAATCAGGCCCGGAACCCGAACCGGCAAGCGCCACTGGAATTTATCGAAACCGCCACAGCCGCCGCAAAGTGGTGTCCAGCTATCGGCGGCGTTGCCGCAATCTTCACAAACCCAGGTCGGATCAGGACTTGCGCTGGCCGCCCGGACCAACCATTCGCGGGCCGCTATCATGTCCTGATGTTCGCCTTCCTCAAGGCTCGCCATCAACTGGCAATAGCTGCCGGGCACCGGCTGGTTTGATGCTTCCATGGCCATTAGTCCCTTGCGCGCCTCCCCCCACAGGCCGGCGTCCAGTGCGGCCCGGGCCAGCATCAGGGCGGTTGCCGGGTCTTTCGGATTAAACCCCGCCAGTGTCTGCGCCGCCTTCATGCGGGCCATGGCGTCATCAGCGCCGCTCACCCCCCAGTAAGCTGCCGCCAGATCCGGAACAGGGGTCGTTGCCCACGCGGCTTCCAGGGCGTTGGCCGCCTTGCGCTGTTTGCCGGCACTTTTAAGCAAACCCGCATAATGGATCTGAACCGGGCTTAACCCCGGCGCGTCCAGGCTCGCCTTCTTCGATAATTTAAGAGCCTTGGCGACGTCGCCAGCGGCTTCGGCATCGACGCTCATCAGATGGCCCAGAACAGCCCTTGGCCTGCGCGCTTCGCCAGCACTTACATGTTTCTTGCGGATCGCTATGGCCAGGGCCTCGTCGGCCTCTGCCCACAGGCCACCGCGACTGGCAAGGTCAAACAGGGTGCGGGCCGCCCAGGCGCTTTCGGGTTTAAGGCGGCTGGCCCGGCGCGCCCATTTCAGGGCGTCTTGAGTGTGTTCAAGCTTGATCGCCTGATTGAGCAGCCCCCGCAGGCCCAGAAATTCCGTATCGGGGCTAGCGAGCATTTCGGTAAAGAATTTTTGCGCCGCCGCCTCATCTCCACTTAACTGGGCCGACTGGGCCGAAAGCAACATTGTCAGCGATGGCTCATCGAGTAAATCATCGGCCCGCCCGGCTTGCCTGCGGGCTTCGCCCGGATCACCGGCAGCCACCGCCACCATGCCCCGGCTTAAGGCCAGATAGCCGCGACGACGCCGGCCGTCGCGACGAAAGCGGGCAATCTCGGCAGGAACGCCCCGAATAAAAAGCCACAGGCGGTACGTAAAGGCCGAAAGAATGGCGACGAGGCCAACAGCACCGACCAGAACAGCGGCGGATGTTTCGATCACATAACCATGCCAGACAAGGCTGAGCTGACCGGGATTATCAGCCAGCCACATGGCCGTTGCGGCCAGCACGCAAAGCAGAAAAATAAACCAAAGGGCGCGTAACATCCTTGTTATTCCCTTCGCCTAATTATTGACAGGTGCGAGCAGCGAGACGACAAAGACATGCAATCTCGACAGCGCCGTTTCCGCCATCAGACGCGCCCGGGCGCGTTCTAGCCAGGGGGCGGCGGCGCTTGCTTGCGGGCCGACAAGTTCCGAAAGCGTCGCCACGGCACCGGCCAAATCACCCTCATCAAGGCGCGCCCTGGCCTTTGTTACAGGGCTTGCGCTGGCATCGATGGAATCCAGTGCGCCTTCCTTGCGCACAGACACCAGGGATTTAATCGTTGTTAACACATCGCCCAGCACATCTTCGGACGGGATGGGTGGCACCGCTGCCGCCGCAATGGCGTTTGCCGCGGCGAGATATTCCCGGCGCAGGGTATCCATGGTGGCGATGCCGGTCTTCCCATAAGGCGCAAGCTCGCCGACCCCGCGCATGATGTCCGGATCGCCGTGGGCAAGTGCCTTCAGGGCATCCAGGGCAGGGGCAAAAGGTGCGCTGGAACGCAGGGTTTCACGCAAATGGCCAACCGCCAGCACCAATGTCTGGGCCTGCACCTGTTTTTGCGCGAGGGCGCTTGCGGCGGCATCACCGGCGCTCGACTGCGCAGCACCGGTTTCAAGACTGCCAATGCGTTCGGAAATCCCCGCCATGGTCTGGGTGAGTTGTTCGGCAGAACTATTGGCGTTGGAGCCACTTTCAGCCATGGCCTGTTCCAGTTTGGCCAGCCGTTCCATAACCGCATTAACTGTCTCGCCGCTTGTTTCCAGCTGGTTCATGCGCGAGCTCAATCGTTGCAGGGATTCGTTGGTTTCCACCGCGTCTGATGGTGGTGAGGTCGCCTGCAACATGCCGCGGACATAATCGATTTGCTTTTCCAGTTCCAGAATTCGCGCCATCACCCCTTCAAAGGACTGGTTCATCTGTCCGCGTTCACGTTCAAGATCGGCAATCGCTTCACCGCCCTTTCGGACCCGCTCCACTTCCTTTTCAATCTCACCCAGACGGTTCGCTAACGTATCTTCGGGCGCTTGCTGCTCATCGGAATTTTTCAGGGCTGGCAGGTAATCGACAACATAAGGCGACCACAGGGGTTGCGTTGCCAGGCCGCCGCCGATCAATACCACGACCAGCAACAGGCTAAAGAGAGACCGTGAAATACCTGCTTCCTCGGTGTTAGAGGTGACCAGCGGTTTTTCCGGTTGTTCAGGCGTGGGGGTTTTCGCCTCAGCGGCAGGCTTGGGCTTGGCAGGCGATTTTGCCTCCGCCTTTCCTGGCTTCTCTTCTTTCTTGGTCTTTTTGCTCACACGCCGATCCTCGTCAATATTCTGATCCCTGATAATATCAGGTGTCTTCGTTGCGGTTTAGATAAATCAACCCTGCGGGGGCATTTCCCTTACACATTTTATCAGCGCCGCCTGATCCGGGGTTGCCGCAACAACCACCCGGGTCCAGTCAAGCGCCCCTGCATGGACGGCGACGGCGTCACTCAAACAAAAAACATGAAGCCGTTCGGCACAGCCCGTGGCGCCGGCGCTCGTTAACAAATCGACGAAACTGTCCGCCGTGCGCGGGGAGTACAAGACGACCCCGTCAATGTCGCCCTTTTTCAGGGCATCGAGACCTGCCGGGGACAGGGCTGTCGCCTTGCGGGCATGATAAAGTTGAACACGGTGATACTGGTAGCCGCTTAAGGCCAGCATTGCGGCCAGGTCGCCCGCCACTTTCGAGCCTGCCACATGAAGCAGGACACCCTCCCCGGGCTTGCATTTTTCCTGAACCAATCCGGCCAGGGCGGTGACATCACCGGTGGCACTTGTGACTTTTTCAAATCCCGCCTGATGTGCCGTCCGCGCTGTCGCGTCACCAACAGCATAAACCGGCAAGCGGCGTTCGGATGATAGAGCGGCAAAGGCCCGTACCCCATTGGCGCTGGTCAGCAAAAGACCCTGAACATCGGTTAGGTCCGGGGCGTCCGCCGCCGTCAGTTCAATGCTCAGCAAGGGTTCGGTCACTGTTTCGATGCCGAGAGCGGCGAACTCTGCCGCAAGCGGTTCGGCATCTTCCAGCGGACGGGTAATCATTAACCGCATGGCAAAGCGTCACTCCAAAAATCCGGGCCCGGCACGTTCTTTCAACTCCTCCCCGGCCTCCCGGCCCAGCGCTACGGCATCGGCCATGTCGCCGCTGCGCCCCGTTTCCAGAACTTCCGAACCGTCAGGTTTGGCAATAAGGCCGCGCAGGGACAGGCCGTCGCTGGTGTCAATTTCCGCCAGTGCGGCGATGGGCGTTCGGCACGATCCGTCAAGGACTTCAAGCAAGGCACGCTCAGCTCTCACCCTGAACACTGTCGGTTGATGATTGAGCGCAGCCAGAAACTTGTGGGCGCGCTCATCATCCGTGTGACAGGTAATGCCGATAGCGCCCTGGGCCACCGCCGGTAACATTTCATTGGTCTCGATAATCGACGTTGCAACATCGGCATTACCCAGGCGATTAAGCCCGGCAAGCGCCAAAAGGGTGGCGTCAACCTGACCTTCGGCCAATTTGCGAAGACGGCTTTGAACGTTGCCGCGAAAAGTTACGACCTTAAGGTCGGGACGCATATTCAGAATAAGCGCCTGCCGCCTAAGCGCCGCCGTGCCGATAACACTGCCGGATGGCAGGTCGGCAATATTTTTTGCCTTGTCGCTGATGAAGGCATCGCGCGGGTCTTCGCGCTCCAGCATACAAGGCAGGACGATGCCGTCCGGTAGCCAAGTCGGTACGTCCTTCATGGAATGAACGGCAAGGTCGATACGTCCATCAAGCATGGCGTCGTCAATTTCCTTGGTGAACAAGCCCTTGCCACCGACTTCGGCCAATGCCCGATCCAGAATCATGTCGCCGGTCGTTTTGATAATGACGATTTCGGCGGCGGTGACCATTTCAGGAAAAGCGGCAATCAGCCGGGTTTTAACTTCTTCAGCCTGGGCCAGCGCCAAAGGGCTGCCACGGGTGCCAATACGAAGGGGGGCGGGGGAGGTCATAAAAACATGCTCAAAGTAATGGTCGGAATGTTGTCCAGAGAGTAAAGTCCCTGAACTTCATAATCAATGAGACTGTTTTATAGATGATCGTACTGGGTATCGAAACAAGTTGTGACGAAACCGCCGCCGCCGTGGTGACCGACAGCGGCGAGATTTTGGCCGAAACCGTTCTCTCGCAGCTGGAAGAGCATCGACCTTATGGCGGCGTCGTGCCAGAGGTCGCGGCGCGCGCCCATCTTGAACACATCGACCGACTGGTTGCTGAAACAATGAGCAAGGCCGGTACCGGATTTGATCAACTGGACGCGGTTGCCGCGACCGGCGGACCCGGCCTGATTGGCGGCGTCATCGTCGGGGTGATGACGGCCAAGGCCATCGCGGTAGCTCGAAAGTTACCTTTTATCGCCATCAACCATCTTGAAGGCCACGCCCTGAGCGCCCGCCTGGAGGCAAAAAACAAAATCGACTTCCCTTACTTGCTGTTGCTGGTATCGGGTGGCCATTGCCAGCTTTTGAGCGTCGAAGGGCCGGGACGCTATAAACGTTTGGGCACCACCATCGACGACGCGCTGGGTGAAGCCTTCGACAAGACGGCAAAAATGCTTGGCCTTGGCTATCCCGGCGGCCCGGCTGTAGAGGCTGCAGCCAAAAGTGGGGACGCCGCCCGTTTCGACCTGCCACGACCGATGAAAGGCCGTCCCGGATGTGATTTTTCCTTTTCCGGTTTGAAAACGGCAGTCCGCCACGTCGCCTTGGGATTGCCCGAAGGGGCTTTTGAAAGGCAGGACATCGCCGACCTGTGCGCCGGATTTCAGGCCGCCGCCGGTGACGTGCTGGCCGACCGCACCGATCATGCCCTGAATAATTTTCTTGAGGACCATCAAACCTGTCACGCCCTGGTCGTCGCAGGCGGCGTCGCGGCCAATCAGAGCATTCGCCAAAGGCTGCAAAAGCTGGCCGACGCGCGGGCGATCCCGCTTGTCGCGCCACCGCCCAGCCTGTGCACCGATAACGCGGCGATGATCGCCTGGGCGGCTATAGAGCGGATCACTGTTTCGGGGCTCAACGCTGCCGAGGATGGTCTTGATTTTCGCCCGCGCCCACGCTGGCCGCTCGACCCGGACGCCCCCAGCGCCGCCTTTGCCGGAGCCAAAGCCTGATCAGCCGCCAGAGCGGCATGGTTTATCAGGTGCTAAGGCACCAAGGCTTGAATGAGGTCTGGCGACAGGGCATAACATTCCCATGAACAAGACAATCCAGAAAATCGGTATTGCCGGAACCGGGGCCTGGGGCACGGCCCTTGCTGCCACAGCCAGACGAGCAGGGCGCGATGTGATTATTCAGGCCCATGAGGCTGATGTGGTGGAGGCCATCAACAACACCCACGAAAACAGCCGTTTTTTACCGGGCATCAAACTGGATAAGGAAATCAGGGCGACCGCCAATTTTGCCGATATCACCGCCTGTGACGCCGTCCTGCTGGTTATGCCGGCGCAATTCCTGCGTACCGCAACAACTGAAATGGCCAAATCATGGCGGGACGACGTGCCTGCGGTCATTTGCGCCAAAGGCATAGAGCAGAAAACCGGCGCCTTGCTAAGCGAGGTTTGCGCCGAAACACTGCCCGGCGTAGCCATTGCCGTGTTGTCCGGGCCGACCTTCGCCATCGAGGTTGCCCGTGGTTTGCCGACGGCCATCACCCTGGCATCAAAAGAGTCTGATCAGGCGGCGGCACTGGTCACAGCCTTGGGAACGCCGACGTTTCGCGCTTACCGCAGCGATGATGTGATTGGCGTCGAGCTTGGCGGGGCGGTCAAGAATGTGTTGGCCATTGGTTGCGGTATTATTGAAGGCCGTGGCCTTGGCGACAACGCACGCGCCGCCTTCATCACCCGGGGACTTGCCGAAATCGCCCGACTGGCGACAGCCAAGGGAGCATCGCCGGAAACCCTGGTCGGGTTGTCCGGTGTCGGCGACCTGACCCTGACCTGCAACGCCATGCAATCACGGAATTTTTCGCTGGGCGTAGCACTGGGTGCTGGCCGTTCTTTGGAAGAAATTCTCGGTGAGCGTTCTTCGGTTACTGAAGGGGTGTTTACCGCCTCATCAACCGTGCGTCTGGCCAAAAGCCTGAACGTCGATGCGCCACTTTGCACCGCCATGGATCAAATACTCAACAACAACGCCGATATCGAAGCGACCATCAAAGGCTTGCTGGCAAGACCTGTTGGCGCTGAAGATCCGCTGGGATAAATAATAAACTTCTTAAAACAAGGACGACTGCTGACATGCATTTCATCATCCATTGCACCGACAAGACGGGCGCCGCCCAGGTTCGCGCTGACAACCGCCCCGCCCATGTCGATTTTTTGAAAGCCAATCGCGACAATATCTATACCGCCGGGCCAACCCTTACCGATGACGGGGAGGGGATGAACGGCTCGTTGCTGATCGTCGATTTGCCTGACCGGGCCGCCGTCGATGCTTTTGCCGCAGCGGACCCTTACGCCCAGGCCGGGCTTTTTGAAAGCGTCGTCATCAAGCCCTGGAAGCAGGTTTTCGAGCCCTTATCCTAAAATGAGTCCTAAAATGAGCGCCCCTATCAAACTTTGCGGCTTAAACGACGTCGAAGACGGCAACTCCGGCGGTTTTTTTGCCGAAACCGACGGCCAGATGAAAAGTTATATCGTCGTACGCAAGGGTACGAGCGCCTTCGTCTACCTGAACAGTTGCCCACACATCGGAACACCGCTGGACTTTGCCCCCGGACGCTTCCTTAATCCGGATAAATCGATGATCCTGTGCTCCACCCACGGCGCGCTTTTCAGGATTGAGGACGGCTATTGTGTTTCCGGCCCTTGCGCCGAACAGAGCCTGAGCGCGGTGGCCATAGAAATGCGGGATGACGTTATTTATCTGGCTGAATGATTTCACCCCTTGTTTCCCGCGCCGTTTTTGAGATAATCGCTGTCACATTACACCGATAATAAATAATTTCCTGGGCAACGCCGGGACGGTGGCTCAATTTCAGAGAGGCGAACAGCTATGTCAGATAATGAAATTTTCCCGGTTCCCGCCGGTTTGGCCGAAACAGCGTGGGCCGATAACGACAAATACCTTGAGATGTACAAGCAGTCCGTCGAGGACAACGAGGGGTTTTGGGGCGAGCAGGGCAAGCGGATCGACTGGATCAAGCCCTATACCCAGGTTAAGGACGTCAACTTCGACGCGCCGGATGTTTCCATAAAATGGTTCTATGACGGAACCCTGAATGCCTCGGTCAACTGTCTTGACCGCCATCTGGAAAGCCGCGGCGATCAAACCGCGATTATCTGGGAAGGCGACGATCCTGCCGTAGATTCAAAGATCACATATAAGGAACTGCACGGGCAGGTCTGCCGTTTCGCCAATGCCATGAAGGCCCGCGGCATCAAAAAGGGTGATGTTGTCACCCTGTACATGCCGATGGTTCCCGAAGCCGCCGTCGCCATGCTGGCGTGCACCCGGATCGGCGCTATTCATTCCATCGTCTTTGGCGGTTTTTCACCCGATGCGCTGGCTGGCCGCATCAATGACTGTTCATCCAATTGCGTGATTACGGCCGATGAAGGCGTTCGCGGCGGCAAACCGATCCCGCTTAAAGTCAACACCGACAAGGCCCTTGAAAACTGCCCCGGCGTCGAGACGGTGTTTGTCGTCAATCGCACCGATGCCGACATCAACTGGGTCGAAGGTCGCGATGTTCGCTACACCCAAGCCTGCGCGGAGGTGTCAGCCGATTGCGAACCTGAAGAAATGAATGCCGAAGACCCGATGTTCATTCTCTATACGTCCGGCTCCACAGGCCAGCCCAAGGGTGTTCTTCACACCACCGGCGGCTACATGGTCTACGCTTCCATGACCCATCAGTACGTCTTCGATTATCACGATGGCGATATCTACTGGTGTACCGCCGATGTCGGCTGGGTCACCGGTCACAGCTACATCGTCTACGGACCGCTGGCCAATGGCGCCATCACCGTGATGTTTGAAGGCCTGCCCACCTATCCCGACAGCTCGCGCCTGTGGCAGGTTTGCGACAAGCACGACATCAACATTTTCTATACCGCACCAACGGCCATTCGCGCCCTGATGCGCGACGGTGAAGGCCCGGTCCAGAAGACCTCAAGGAAGTCTCTGCGCTTACTGGGCACCGTTGGTGAGCCGATCAATCCGGAAGCCTGGATGTGGTATTACAATGTGGTTGGCGAAGGCCGCTGCCCGATTGTCGATACCTGGTGGCAGACGGAAACCGGCGGCATCATGATTACACCGCTGCCCGGGGCCACCGCCGCCAAGCCGGGTTCGGCGACGCGTCCGTTCTTTGGCGTTCAACCCGAACTGGTTGACGGGGACGGCAAAACCCTTGACGGGGCGACCTCTGGCAATTTGTGCATCACCGATTCCTGGCCTGGCCAGATGCGCACCGTCTACGGCGATCACGAACGCTTCGTGCAGACCTATTTCTCGACCTACCCGGGCAAGTATTTCACCGGAGACGGTTGCCGGCGCGACGAAGACGGCTACTACTGGATTACCGGCCGTGTCGATGACGTCATCAACGTTTCGGGCCACCGCATGGGAACAGCCGAGGTCGAAAGCGCCCTGGTCGCCCACCACGATGTCGCCGAGGCCGCCGTTGTCGGCGCGCCCCATGACATCAAGGGCCAGGGCATTTACGCCTATGTCACACTGAACGCCGGGGTGGAATCCTCCGACGAGTTGAAGAAGGAACTGGTGGCCTGGGTCAGAAAGGAAATCGGACCGATTGCCTCGCCGGACTGGCTGCAATGGGCGCCAGGACTGCCCAAAACCCGTTCCGGCAAAATCATGCGCCGTATTTTACGCAAAATCGGTGAGAACGATTTTTCCAACCTGGGCGATACATCGACCCTGGCCGATCCCGGTGTTGTTGATGATCTGGTCGATAACCGTCAGAACCGCTAAAAATTCTGTGGCTTGAAATAAAAACGGCGACCCTTATTGGTGTCGCCGTTTTTTTTCACTCAGGCCTCGAGCAGAATTGATCGTTGCGCCTTGAATTCGTCTGATGCCATCAGCTTTTTGCAGTTCTCAAAGCGGCCTTCGGCGTAGGATCTGAAATCTTCAGCAGGGTTGTCGTTGGCGACCTGAATCGCCCCCCACAAAGTCCACAACAAATCGCACATGGCCTTGTACATGATCATGCGGGCGCGTTTTTCGGCTGGCACTGAGCCGCCGAAGTAGGCTTCCAGCAAAGCCTCATCCTGTCGGGCGTCAAATTCGGCCTCTACCGACAAATCGCCCAAATCCCACATGGCGTCATTATTACCGGAATATTCCCAGTCAATGACAATCATGCGCTCGCCAGTGTCGAGAAAATTTTCGGCCAGCGGGTCGCAGTGACACGGCACCAACGGGGCCGGATTCGCGGCCAGGGCGGCGCGCACCGATTCAGCCTCAATCTGGGTCTTTTCATAATGATCGGGAATCCAGGCGTCCTTGTCGCGTAACATGGCCAGGTATTCATCCATCATCGTGAAGATATTGAATTCGGTGGAAAAACTGTCGCCACAATCATGAACCTTTCTGAAGGCCCGTCCGGCCCGCGCGACGGCGCCCAGATCCTTGAACAAGTCTGTGCTCATGGTTTTTGCACCCTCGATGAAGCGGGTCAGCTGGACGCCGTTTGACGCATCGAAGAACAGCACCTCAGCGTTGACACCTGCCTTGGCGGTGACGTAGGCGCAAACTTCTTCGGCCTTACGGTCGATATATTCATCGGTGCCTGCGCCAGCGATCCGCAACATGAAGCTTTCACCGCCAACAACAACCTTGAAATTCCTGTTGGTCAGGCCGCCGAGCCGCTGAAAGCTGAAATCTTCAGCCTTTTTGCCTTCAAACAATCCAATGCTCAAAAGGGTATCTGTTACTTCGACATCCATGTCTTTAGCCTTTCGATAAGTGCAACATAGCGGGTGCTGTCATCATGCTACTCCAAACCCAATTCTGCCTTGCGCCGGTTGCTCCAGGCGCTGATCAGGCGATCGGATATAATGGCGATAAAGGCGACACAGACACCGGCGACAAGGCCACGCCCGGTATCAGCCTTGGTCAGGGCAATATAGACTTCCTGACCAAGATCCCGGGTCCCGACCAGGGCCGTGATAACCAGCATTGAAAGCGCCATCATAATGGTTTGGTTTACGCCAAGCATGATTTCCGGTAACGCCAGCGGCATCTGAACCTTCCACAATATCTGACGGCGGGTGCAACCGGTGGCGCGGGCGGCCTCGATCAAATGGGCCGGAACCTGTCGCAATCCGTGATCGGTATACCGGATGGCCGGCACCAGTGCGTAGGCGATAACGGCAAGCATGGCGGCAAAGTCACCAACCCGAAACAGCATCACCACCGGCATCAGGTAAACAAATGACGGCAGGGTTTGCAGGGTGTCGATAACCGCCTGAACAATCCGGTGCAAGCGATCATTTCGGGACGCTGCAATGCCGATGGGAATGCCGATAAGACAAGCGATCAGGACCGAAATCCCGCACAAGTAAACAGTAACCATCGATTTTGGCCAGAGCCCGACATAAGCAATGAACAGCGACAGCAGCCCGGTCAACAATGACAACCGCCAGCCGCCCAACTGCCAACCTGCCAATGCCACCAGCCCAACAACCGCGAGCCACGGCAAGCCAAGCAGGAAGCGCTTGAAAGGAATCATCAGGTTCAACAGAAGGAAGTTTTTGAAACTGTCGAGCTGATCGAAATAGTTGATATTAATGGCCCGAACCAAGTCGCCCCAAAAGGCGCCTGTGGTTATTTGCCAGGCTTCCGGATAGGTCTGCATGGACGTCATCGCAGTCCCGACCATCCATGTCACGGCGATAATGAAGACCGCCAGAATCAAATTCGGGTTGCGGCGAATAAATCCCTGTCGCGCAGCCCCGTGCAGGGGCGGCGGACGGTGAGCATAAGCCTGGCTCAGGCGATCAAGGGCAATCGCCAGCAATGTAATTGCAAACCCGGCCTCCACCCCCTCGCCGATCTTCAGGCGGCGAAGCGCGCTGAGGACATCAAAACCAAGTCCCCCGGCGCCGATCATGGAGGCGATAATGACCATGTTCAACGACATCATGACAACCTGGTTAACACCCACCATCAGGGTTGTCTTAGCCGCCGGAATTTGCACTTTCCACAATAACTGAAGGGGACTGCAGCCGGCCATGGAGCCGAATTCAGTGATTTCCGATGGCACCTGCCGAAGCGCCAGCATGGTGATCCGTACCATTGGCGGCAGTGCATAAATAATCGTCGCGATCATCGCCGAAACGGGGCCAAATCCGAACAGGATAAGAATCGGCACCAGATAAGCGAACACCGGCACCGTCTGCATCAGATCAAGGATTGGCCGGATAATCAGTTCAAGGCGGGGCGAGCGAAAACCTGCAATGCCAAGCAACAATCCACCCATGACCCCGAACGGCACTGCGATAATGATCGACGACAATGTCGCCATGGCGCTATCCCATTGCCCGAAGACGGCGAGATAAAGAAAACAGACTGCGACTAGCAACGCCAGTTTCCAGTCCTTGGCGTAGTATCCCATCATGGTAATGATGAAAATAACGGCCACCCACGACAGCCGCGGAAAAACCAGAACCGCGTCCGAGCCGCGACCCTGCAGGAAACCCGTCGACAGTAAACTTCTGACCAGCCAGTAAGGTTGTTCAATAACCCAGGCGATAGAGCGGGTCAGTTCCTTGAAAGTAAACAGCCCCAGATCAAAGTCGTTGAGTAGCCATTTTGTGAAATCGCTGATCCATACACTCAACGGGATCACCCATTGACGGGGAAACTTGAAGGCCCAGGGCAACGTATCCTTGCCAATCAGGCTAACGACGACGACCAGTGCCAACGCCACAGCCCAGGCCACAATCCACGGATTGCCGCCCAGCGGGCGGTGAACGCTTAGGGCGGCGGGCCCATTCATAACTGCCCTTCTTTTTCGACAAGCACGGCTAACACCGCATCGCGGGTGATTTCACCAACCACCACACCATTGTCATTGACGACGGCCCGTGGACCACCCGCACTGACCATGTCGGCGGCCAGATCATCAATTTTTGTCGCCATCGCTACCTGCCCCGAAACTGCGTCGCCGGAAACCGGAACCATAATGGCGGCCGCCGACAGCACCTTGGCGCGGGGAATGCCGCGGGTGAATTCCGAGACGTATTCAGTTGCCGGATTAAGCACAAGTTCTTCGGGCGTCCCGGTCTGGATAATTTCGCCGCCATTCATAATGGCGATACGATCGGCAAGGCGGATCGCCTCGTCAAAATCATGGGTAATGAAAACGATGGTTTTGTGCAAAACACTTTGCAGGCGCAGAAATTCATCCTGCATTTCACGGCGGATCAACGGATCAAGGGCGGAGAACGGCTCATCAAGGAACCAGATCTCCGGCTCCACCGCGAGGCTGCGAGCAATGCCAACACGCTGTTGCTGGCCGCCAGAAAGTTCGCGCGGATAATAATTTTCGCGACCGACCAGCCCGACCAGTTCAATGATCTCCGCCGCGCGGGCTTCGCGTGTCTGTCGATCAACGCCCTGAATCTCAAGCGGGAAAGCGACATTTCCCAAAACGTTTAAATGCGGCAGCAAGGCAAAATGCTGAAACACCATACCCATTTTGTGACGACGAATATCGATCAGTTCCTTTTCGCGGGTTTTTAAGAGATCCTGTCCGTTAAACAGAATCTCGCCCGCCGATGGTTCGATCAGGCGACTCATGCACCTGACGAGCGTAGACTTTCCACAACCGGACAAGCCCATAATGATAAAAATTTCGCCTTCCTTTACCGACAGGCTGACGTCGCGAACCGCCCCGATGTAGCCTTCCTGGGCCAATTGCCCGGCGCTGGGAGCGTCGTCGTGGCGGGCCAGAAAACTTTTCGGATTTTCACCGAAAATCTTCCAGACATTATTACAGACAAGCTTTTCAGATTGAGAAGACATTAAGCGACCGTTGTCTTGAACGAATGAGGCGGAAACGGCGGCTGAACAGTTTCCTGTCCGGCCGCCGCTCTTGCGTTTACACGATTGAAGGCCCTACTTGATCCAGGCTTTCCAACGGCTTTCGTTTTTCTTCATCCAGCTGGCGACAACATCGTCAACGGATTTTCCTTCAAGATCAGCTTCCACGATCATGGCGCTCATTTCAGCGTTATCCACATGGAAGTTGCGAACAGCCTTGTAGGCGCCCGGCCATTTCTTTTCACCGGCTTTCCAGCCGACTTTCTTGATCCAGCCGAATGGCTTGCCACAGTCGTATGCCATGTCCGGATTGGAGCCCCACTTGGGGTCTTCATAGCAGGCATCGGTGTAGGTCGGGAATTCAACAAATTCACCTTTGAACTTGGCGACAGCCCAATGTGGCGCATAAATCCACAACAACACAGGAGCCTTACGCTCATAAGCTGATTCAAGCTCGGCAAATAACGCCGCATCGGTACCGGCATGAACAACTTCATAATCCATGTGCAGGGCTTCGACCCGCTCGTCATCAAAACCGGCCCAGGTAACCGGGCCACCCAGATAACGTCCCTTGGGGGCTGTTTCAGGTGTCGAAAACGCCTCGGCGCACTTGTTCAGGGCTTTCCAGTCGGGAAGGCCCGGACACCGATCCTTCATATACAGCGGGTACCACCATTCTTCCTTGGCATCCATACCGGTTTCGCCCAGGTCAACAGTCTTGCCCGTGGCCAGGCTTTGGTCCATCGCCTGCTTGCCGGTGGTTTCCCACATTTCCATGGCAACATGCAGATCACCCGATTCAAGGCCCGCAAACTGGGCAATATAATCGGCGACCACATAGTCGATGTTGTAACCGGCCTTTTTAAGAACCTCGCCCATGATGTGGGTGGTGATCAGTTGTCCGGTCCAGTCGTGAAGTGTCAGTATGATGGGATCCCGGGATTCCACATCCGCCTGAACGGGTGTGGAAAATGCGAGACCGATTGCCAGAGCCGAAGCCACAGCAGTCGTGCGTAATAATGAAATCATGATTGCTTCTCCCCGTTTTATTGTTTTAGTGCCTGAGCACCATGCTTTTAGATACCGCCATATCAGTTTAGACAATCGCCATCATTTAACAACGTCAAACCATTTTTTCCATGTGGAATTATGGTCGTCACAAAAACCCGTGTGACGAAGAAATTCTTGCAAAAAAAGGGCGCGCCTTTTTTATCAAGCCTTCAACCGCCTTGCTGGATTTCCGTAATTCTGTCCAGGTTGCGTTGCGCAACCAGCGCCTTGTCCTGGCGACCGTACTGGGAATAGACTTCTGAGGCGCCTTTGAAGCAGGCCGCCGCTTCATGCAGGGCCGTTGTATTTTCATTTCGCCGGTACAGGGAAAATGTCACCGCGCCCAGATTGTTCGCCGTTTGGGCCCACAAAAAAGGTGCGATCTCTCGCCTGCGAACTTCCAGGGATTTCCGGAAACAAGCCGCCGACTGCTCCATAACCCTGTCAGCAGAAACATTTTCACCCATGCGCATCAGGGCGATGCCCAGCTGGTTCATCAATTCGGACCAGGGGCCGGGGGCGGTTTCGCGGGTGAACACCTTAAGGGCTTGCTGATAGGCCTCGCTGGCCTTTTGAAGATGCTGAACGGCATCACCGAAATTCGATAATTTAACCTGTACGTCACCCAAATGAATTTGCGCCAGAGCCCAGTCATTTACATGCAGATGAGCGCCGAGTGCAGCGGCGACCGCAAGGTAGGCTTCCGCAGCTTCCTTTAGGGGCCCGGGCTGCTTGTCACGGGATGATTGGGCCTGCAGGGCGGCGGCAAGCTGATTTTGTGTCAACGCCCAGTTCAGCGGGTTTTCCTTGTCATAACTTTGTACGAGCGCCAGCTTGTAGGCCTTGATCGCCCGGTCAAGGTAAGCAGGTTCTTCTTTCAACCGCCACATGGAAGCCAGGACATTTCCGATGGCGGTCATCACCGAAGCCAGCGCCTTCTCTTCCATTGCTCCGGGCAGAGTCTCGATAAGACCATTCAGCTTGTCAGCCGGGTTGCTGAGCAATTCGGCCAATTCTTCGCGTTGCGGGCTGGATTTGCGCGGACCTATTGCGGCCAGGATGACGGCATGAATAATGCTGGCCATTTCTGAATCGTAATTGACCGCCAGGTCCAGAACATCGCCAAGGCCGACGCTTCCGGGCTGCGTGTCGGCATCGGCGACGGCGCAAAGGAAGCGAATTTTTATGCCCTGCTCATGGGGCAAAGCTTCTCCCCAAACCAAAATGTCGGCGTCCGTATCAATCAACCACTTGCGACCCGTTTCGGCCGCCTTGACCAGGCGTTCAACGACGGTTCCTTTGCCGCTGGCTTTCAGTTTTTTCGATAAATGGCGAACCAGAACACCGGGTTGCGTGCTCAGTTCATTGACCATCCGTTGGCCGATTTCACGACCGTTCGGTCCATCAAAATCGCAAACCAGAACGCTTATCGCCGGTTGCTGGGCGAGATGGGCGGGAACAAATTGATTGGCGGACATAGGTTGACCGTTTCCACCCCCGTCGCTGGGTGGCGTGACAAGCCAGTCGATCATGTCTTTCATTATCGCCATAGCAAAAAGATGCCGTACTTACGGGCTTCGGGCAAGGGTTAGAATCTAAAGAAACTTTCGGCGCGTTACGGGATTTCTAAAAATCCACACAACGACCTTTACGTTCCCAGTCACCATAACGGGTTGGCTCCGGTCCTTGCGGGCCGCCAGCCTCCTTTTTTCCTTGCGCTTTTTTATCACTCTGCGTGCGCTCAGGTTCTGACGTTTCAGGATTTTCTTCTGTGAGGTCTGGCTTTTTTTCGCTCATAACAATCGGGTCCGACTTTTAAAAGGGCACTCTTTGGACGATTGAACCACTCAGGCATTGCACAAGCAACGCCTTTAGGTCATGTAAGGGCCATGGCCACTCCATCACTGACCACACGCTCCGTCGCTCTCGACCTTGTAAGCTCGGTCCTGAAGCGACACAGACCCCTTGACGAAACCCTTGAGGGGCATTCGGGCTTTACGGCCTTGGAGCCCCGTGAGCGCGCTTTCGCCCGAAACCTGTCGGCCACGACCTTGCGCCGACTGGGTCAGATTGATGACATCATCGGGCATTGCCTGGAACGTCCACTGCCGCGTCGCGCCGTTGCCGTTCGTGATGTTCTGAGGCTTGGTATTTGCCAGTTGTTTTTCCTTAACATCCCGGCCCACGCCGCCGTCGATACCACCGTCTCGCTGCTCGATACCATTGATCTTTCCCCCTATAAAAAACTGGTCAATGCGATTATGCGCAGGCTGACCCGGGAGGGGGAAAAATTCACCCGGGCCCAAGACGCGGCACGCCTGAATACGCCGGATTGGTTATGGGATAGCTGGCAGCGGACATACGGCAAGGCGACAGGACGAAAAATCGCCGAAGCCCATCTGAACGAACCGCCTTTGGACATCACCCTTAAAGGTGATCCCGACATCTGGGTGAAATCCCTGCAAGGGGAAATTTTACCGACCGGATCACTGCGTCTTGCCACAGGTGGCATTGTCACCACCCTTGCCGGATTTGATGAGGGCGCCTGGTGGGTGCAGGACACCGCCGCCACCTTGCCAGCGCTGCTGCTGGGTGACGTTAAGGGTAAACACGTCATTGATCTTTGCGCCGCACCCGGCGGCAAAACGGCGCAATTGCTGGCCCGTGGTGCCCGGGTCACAGCCGTGGAGCGCTCCGCCAAACGGCTGCAACGACTGCAACAAAACATGACGCGACTGGGTTTTAGCGCCGAAACGGTTTGCGCCGATGCAAACGTGTGGAAGCCTGACGAACAGGTCGACGCCGTGCTGCTTGACGCACCGTGTTCGGCAACCGGCACCATTCGTCGCCACCCGGACATCTCCTACCTGAAAAAGCAATCGGACGTCGATAGCCTAAGCGACGCCCAGTATCGCCTGCTTGAGGCCGCTCTCGAGATGGTGAAACCGGGCGGGCGGCTGGTTTTTTGCACCTGCTCCCTGCAACCCGAGGAAGGACCGCAGTTGATCGAGAAAATTCTTGCCGGGCAGTCGTCGTTTAAGCTGGACCCGATCATGGCTGAAGACGTTAGCGGCCTGTCTGAACTGATCACCGGAGCAGGGGTCTTGCGCAGCCTGCCTAACCATCTTTCTGAACACGGTGGCATGGACGGATTTTTCGCTGCCCGTCTTGTTCGTGGTTAGGTGTTGGGGCTTTGACTTCGCGGGCTCGCAAGAGTAAACCCGTTAGATGACAAACAAGCAGCCTGGCCCCGAAAATTCGGACCCGACCGAAACCTTCTCGGCAGGATCAGAACGTTCCCTTGGAATTGTTCTTGCCATCGTTTTTATCGTTGTCGCCCTGCTGCCATTACTGACCATGTCCGATCAGCAAGGCACCTTTCGCGTTTGGGCCCTGGTTGTTGCAGCCTTTTTCGCCGCCGCCGCCCTGACCATGCCGCAGGCGCTGACACCCTTGAGCAAACTGTGGACCGGGTTGCGGTTGTTGCTGCATAAAATTGTCAATCAGCAGGCTTAGCCTGTAACCCTGAATGTGTACGAGGCATCATTGAAAAACCAAGGGTCAGCATCATCACGAACACCTGCCAGCGGTTCTCGTTCGCTGCGCAATTTGCTGTATGCCAGCCCGTTCTATGGACTGACCCTGAAGGGACGCACACCAGACACCCTTCGGTTTTCGCCGCCTGCTTACAGGCTCGGTGATCCGGAAGCCGGACGGGGGATTTTAAAGGGCGCCTTTACCCTTTCCCATCACCGTGCCCATTTGGGCCAGGACCCCTGGGTTGTCGGCATGGACGATCCGGGACAGTTGGCCGATCTGCATGGATTCTCCTGGCTGGCCGACCTGTTCGCCATCGGTGGCGATGAAGCACGGGCGCGGGCCGGAACCCTGCTGACCGGGTGGGTCGAGCACAATCGAAAATGGCATGAGATGTCGTGGCGACCCGACATTCTTGGCGAACGCTTAAGCGCCTGGCTGGCGTTCTATGAATTTCTGACCACCGACAATGAAAACACCAAAGCCGTATTGCTTGAAATGGCCATGATCCAGGCCCGCCACCTGGGACGCAGTTGCGCCCAGGCCCCGGGTGATGCCCGCAAATTCAAGGCTATACAGGGATTGATTTTCGCCGCCATCTGCCTGCCCGGCGCGGAACCCATGCTTGAAAGTTCGCTCGATTTGCTGGGAAAGGAAATCCGCGCCCAGATTTTCCCTGACGGCGGCCATCGTGAGCGCAATCCTTCACGCCTGCTTGATGTGCTGTCACGGTTTAATCAAATTCGGGCGTTGCTGCTGGACGCCCATGAGGAAGTGCCCCTCGATTTACAGGGAGCCATCGACAGGGTAACGCCAATGCTGCGCGCCCTGCGTCATGGCGATGGTGGACTGGCCCTGTTCAACGGTGGCTTCGAGGAAGACCGCACGCTCATTGATACGGTTCTTGCCGGGACAGGTGTGCGCGGCAAGGCGTTAACCAGTGCGCCCCATAGCGGCTTTCAAAGACTTGCTTCAGGGCGAACGGTCATCATCGCCGATACCGGAAAACCACAGCTATCCGATGCCCGGTGCGCCCATGCCGGAACTTTAAGTTTTGAAATGAGCATTGGCAAAAACCGACTGGTCGTCAACTGCGGGGCAGCCAGCACAGAAGGTGAAAGGTGGTTTGCCGCCATGCGAACCACCGCAGCCCATTCCACATTATCGACCGATGATATGGACTCCATTCAGTTTAAAGACGATGGTTCCCCGATGGGCGGCCCCAATAACGTGGAATGCACGCGCCGCGAAGCTGACGGTGCTGTCTGGCTCGACACCTCTCACGATGGTTACATTAAAAATGTTGGCGTTCTTCATCGTCGTAAATTTTATCTGGACGCGTCAGGGGAAGATTTCAGGGGCGAAGACCTTATCGAAGGTTCGGGCGGAAAATCCTTTTGCGTTCGCTTCCACCTGCACCCCGGGGTTCACGCCTCGCAAGTGCAAGGCCGTGCCGCCGTGTTGCTGAAACTTGGCGGTGGCGCCGGTTGGCAGTTTCAGGCCTCCGGCGGCAACATCGCTTTGGAAGAGAGTATTTATCTGAGCGGTCATGGTGAGCCCCGTCGCTGCGAGCAAATTGTTATCACCGGCCCCTTACATGGCGACGGTGCGCAAATAAAATGGCGCTTTCATAAGATTTAATCGACGGCGTAGATTGTAACCGGCACCCGCTGCTGATGCAGAACCAGTCGGATCGGATAATCCCCAACAGGACCGGGCTTCATGGCGGCATCCAGGATTGCGCGCTTTTCAGGCCCGCTGATGACAACAAATATATGGTGACTGTTTAACAATGCCGCCGGTGTCAGGCTCATTCTGGGTTGTCTTTTCTCGCTATCGGCAACGGCCAATGCCAGACCGGGGACATCAGACCAGTTTTTCTCGTCGGGAAACAAAGAGGCAATATGTCCGTCCTCGCCCATGCCCAGAAAAAGGGCGTCCAGTGGCCAATTCAAGGTCGTCAGCGCGGCTTCTACATCCGCCTCGGCATCGAGGGGGTTTTGATGATCTGTTTTAAGTCCGACGAAGCGCGCCCGGGATGCCGGGCCTTGCAGGAGAAGACGGCGCGCCAACCGCTCGTTACTGTCGGGATGTTCCGTGTCGACCCAACGCTCATCGGCCAGGGTGATTGATACCTTTTCCCAAGCCACAGCTTGCTTGGCAAGTAGCGGAAAGACATGTTCTGGTGTTCGTCCGCCGGAAACGGCGAGAAAAGCATTGCCGCGCATGTTGATCACTAGCTCTAAATATCCTGCCATATCCTTAACAAGCTGTACGACACAGTTCTGCATGGTGGCACAGGGTTTCATTAGTAACATTGGGCAACTTTCATAGGGCTTCTAGCATGAAAAAACGAAAGAAATTTCTCCGCCATGATCAATTTCCGCACGCCATTTGACCGCTTGGCTATCATCGTCGCGGCGGTGTTCTTGGGTCATAATCTGTTCTTGCTGTTCGCATATGTCTCGACCTTTGGAAAGTTTGACGCCCTGCGGGCCGCATCATACTGGTGATACAACATGCAAGTGGGCCTGCTGGGTGTTCTGTTCACATCTTACGGGCTGGGGCTGGCTTGGAAAACCTATGGTCAAGGACGTTCGAACATACAAAAGTCGGCCTGGGTGGCCATTGTCCTGCTGCTGACTGCGCCGTTTATCTTCGCCAACAAACTGCGTTTTGACCGCCATCAGCCGATCCCCCACTTCCGCGCGGTCGGAGCGGAAGTCAACAACCTGTTATCGGTTGGCGACAGCCTGAGCGTACTCGACCCGAAAGGGTCAGGAGAATAGGGCATGATCACTCGATACGAAATGGGCGGGACCGGCGTTTTCCGGGACTTTATCGGGTTGTTCCAGAAACCCAATCTCGAAATTCTTAAAGGCCATGTGGGAACCGGCAGTTACAGTCACATTCTTGTTCATTCGGTGACCCCCGGCGTTACCGGCACTCTTAAAGTAGAGCTTGCAAAGGGCAATTCATGCCTGCTTAAAATTGATGACATGGGAACATGGCGAGTCATCAAGTCCTGGCCGGTGCCGGGCAGGTAACTACCGTCTGCCCTTATGTTTTGGGCCTTTTTGCGATAAGTAGGATGTTCTTGCCAAAGGACGGCGGCGCAATACTTTCCAGCCCCCGCGACAGCGGCGTGAAAACCGCGTCGTAAATACTGACAAGCAGCGGATTGAACCCGGTCGCCCCCATCACCTTGTTAAGCAGCCACCAGGGGGCGACACCCAGGATATCAAAATAGCGCGAGCGGACAATTTCAAAACCCGCATTGGCGACCCGGCCATTTAGCTGGCCGCGTTGATAGCGACGAAAATGCCCGACCAGGGCGTCCAGATCGCTGTAAAGAAATTTCAGGGCCGGAACGAACAACAACAAATGGCCGCCGGGTTTAAGTATCTTGAAGAACCCTTCAAGGGCCGCGCCATCATCCTCGATATGCTCAAGAACATTAACCAGAACAACGCAATCATAGGTTTCATCGCCTATCGCCGGAAGGCGGCTTTCAAGGACTTCCCCGAAGATCGCCACCCCTGTGTCACCTTCGAAGCGCTGGCTTAAGGGGGCGACCAAATTGGCCGAGGGCTCGACCAGATCAAGGGTTGAGACAAGCGGCCTGATAAGCTGCGAGATATTGCCGATCCCGGCCCCGAATTCAACGGCCCGCCCGCTTATGTATGGCTGGAAGGTATCGACGATCCAGCGCTGGTAGCGGTGCAGGGTTGCCAGCGCTTCAAGGTCCGCCCCTTCATACATCGGCTTACTGTTCACCCGTGTAGACCTTGTCGGCCCAGTCGAGGAAACGCTTCAGGCCTTCATCCAGATCGACGGCAGGGGCGAATTCCAGTTGCAGTTTGGCTTTACGGATATCGGGGGCGCGGCGATTGGGTTCGTCGGCCGGGTAGCTGTCGGGGTATTCGACGA
>JABJHA010000021.1 GCA_018662005.1 Rhodospirillaceae bacterium
ATGAATTTTGCACCACTATGCTTGGCTTTTTGAAGGAAGACGTTCCCAAAAACTGGGGCGGTTTATGCGACGATGTATCAGATAATTTCCGCATCATATCGCCCAAGGGGTTTCGGGTTCTGACGTGAACGGGGTATACATATTTATATTTGATCGAAATATGCTCTAGGATTACCTCCATGACTCCTACGGATCAACTATATGAACGCTTGCGCCTGAATGGCCTCGATTTTTTCGTCTCCGTGCCCTGCAAGCTGCTTGATGACATGCTGACAAAACTGGCTGCTGATGATGATATTCTCTACACCCCGGTTTCCCGCGAGGAAGACGGCGTCGGTATTCTTGCCGGGGCCTATATGGCGGGTCGTAAACCGGCGTTGGTGATGCAGAATTCCGGCTTCGGCAATTCGGTCAATGCGGTTTGCTCGCTGCTTAACTATTTTGAAATCCCGGTGATCTTTGTGATCAGTCACCGTGGCAGCCCCGGTGAGCCGGTTGAAGCCCAAAATGGCATGGGTGATGCGGTCAGCGGTGTCATGGCGGCGTCAGGGGTGCCCGCCATATCCATTGACCATCCCGATCAATTGCAACAAATCGATGGCGAGATTGCCCAGGCCCATGCCGAAGGCAGGTCTTTGGGCATTCTGCTGCCGTTCAGCTTTTGGCAGGCTTGAGACAATGACCGGATTAATACGCTATCAGGTTTTCGAGAAAATCATGGATCAGATCACCGACGAGTTGGTGGTCAGCACGATCGGCCAGCCTTGTCAGGAAATATTCAAAATCAGGGACCGGCCCGAAAACTTCTACATGCTGGGCTCAATGGGCATGGCTTCGTCAATCGGCCTGGGCCTGGCCATGTCGAGCACCAAAAAGGTGGTGGTCCTCGATGGTGACAGCGCCAATGTCATGAACATGGGGGCTTTCGCGACCATGGGCTTTAACGCACCGGGTAATCTGGTTCATATCATCGTTGACAATGAAGCCAACGGCTCGACCGGCTTCCAGCCATCTTTTACGGCCCGTAACGTCAAGTTGGATCAGGTCGCCACGGCCTGTTCGATCCCCAACGTCACCTTGATTGAACATGCCGATGATATCACCCCGGCGCTGACAAAAGCATTGAGCGCGGATGAAATGCATACCTTGGTGATCAAGGCGGAAATCGGCTTGATGCCGGACATCGACCTTCTGCCGATGGGGGCCCTGGAAATACGCAACCGTTTCATGAAAGCCGCGCAATCGTAATCTACGGTAGTTCGATGGCGTAGGTTTCCAGTGGTGGTATATCCTTGATCAATTTCTGCTCTTTCAGGAAAACGGCAAAGCGTTCGTAACGGGCCTTGTCCAGCGCTGCCGGCCTTAGGGCGAAGCGGGGCAGGGTCGCCGCCCAGGCCCGTTTGTTCAGTTCGTCGTCCAGATCCTTATGGGCGCTGATGAACAGCTTCCAGCTTTCTTCAGGATGATTGACCAAATATTGCGTGGCTTTTTCCACGGCCTCGACGAAGCGACGCATACGGCTGTCGCCAATGGACGTTTTATGGGCGACAAGGATCAACTCGTCATAAGGGGGGACGCCTTCTTCTTCAGGGTAGAAAGCGCGGCCGGGCCTGCCGACGATGTCCATCTGGTTAAGCTCAAAATTACGGAACGCCCCAATCACCGCGTCGACCTGCCCCGATATGATCGATGGCGAGAGCGAGAAGTTGACATTGATCAGGGTTACGTCTTTGAGGCTGAGCCCGGCTTTTGCCAGCATTTTCCCCAGGATGGCGTCCTCAAAACCGCCGATGGAATAACCGATCTTTTTACCCTTAAGATCGGCGATGGTTTCGATGGGACCGTCTTTCAAAACCACCAGTGAATTCAGCGGCGTCGCGACAAGGGTGGCAATGCGCACCAATGGCAATCCGGCTTCTACCTGCACATGAAGTTGTGGTTGGTAGGATACGGCGATGTCGGCTTTTCCGGCGGCGACCAGTTTCGGGGGATCGTTGGGATCGGCAGGGGCAATCAGTTCAACATCAAGCCCGGCTGCGGCAAAGTATCCTTTCTCGCGCGCCACAATCAGCGGTGCGTGATCCGGGTTAACGAACCAGTCGAGCAGAACCGTCATTTTTTCGGCGGCTTGAGCGGGTTGGCCGGTCACCGTCGCGGCGATGAGCAACAGGGAAGCGAAGAGGGGGCGAAAGTTGGTCATTGTTTTCCTCAAGATTCGTTGGGATGAGAGTCAGGCTGCCACGGGATGGCATGACGGACGATGAAATCGACACTGAAATAAAGGGCGACAGCAAGCAGCGCCAGGGTCGCAAGGGCGGCGAACATGATGTCGATTTGCATACGGGCGTTGGCGTGCAGCATCAGGTAGCCAAGACCGGAGCTTGATCCTACCCACTCACCAACAATGGCGCCAATGGGGGCGACGGCGGTCGCTACCCTGAGACCCGATCCCAACGCCGGCAAGGCCGCAGGGATGCGCACGTGGCGCAGGATCGCCCAACGGCTGCCATTCATGGCCCTGGCCAGTTCGACCCAGCCGGGTTCGGTTCGCCTTAAGCCATCGTGAAAGGCGGCGGTCACCGGGAAGTAAATAATCAAGGTTGCCATGACGACTTTTGAAGCCATTCCGTAACCGACCCATAACACCAATATGGGGGCCAGTGCGAAAACGGGTACAGCCTGACTGACCACCAGCACCGGCATCAACCACTGTCGGGCCGGGCGGAAATAAGCCATGACAAGGGCACTGGCGATGCCCAGGACCAACCCGAACGTTAATCCAAGCAGGATTTCCGCCATGGTGATGGCGCCATGACGGATAAATAAGTCCGGCCGTGTGATCCATGCCTGGGCGACGGCCAGCGGACTCGGCAGGATGTAGGGTGGTGCGCCGCTTAAACTGACCACCGTCTGCCAAAGGCCGATCAGACCGATCAGGATGACGCTCGGGCGAAAGATGTTCATTGCGTCGCCTCCGCCAGTTGCCTTAGCAATTCGCCCTGATGTTCCAGGACGTCCGTGTCATCAACAGGACGTGGCGGTGACTGTTTGGGCGTTATGGCCGCACCAAGGACAGCGGGGCGTCCATTCATGACATGAATTTCGTGACCCAGACGCAGGGCTTCCAGTGGATCATGGGTGACTAACAGGACCGTGCGGTCGTTCAAAAGCTCAGCCGCCAGCCCCTGTAGTTTGATCTTGGTGATGGCGTCCAGCGCCGAAAACGGCTCGTCCATCAAGACGACGGGGCGATCTTCCATCAGGGTACGGGCGATGGCGGCGCGTTGGCGCATACCGCCTGACAGGGTGCCCGGCATGGCCCCGGCCACGTCGGCCAGCCCGGTCCGCGAGAGTAAGTCGAGGGCCTTGTTACGGGCCGGGGCTTTTTCGTTCCTGATCCTGCATCCAAGAAGGACGTTGTCGAGGACACTGAGCCAGGGATACAAACAGTCCCGTTGCGCCATGAAGGCGACCCGCCCGTCAAGTGGCAGGCCGTCGGAACAGGAAATGGTTTGTGACTTTTCCTGTCCACCATCGAGACCCAGGATCAGCCGCAGCAACATGCTTTTGCCGATTCCGCTGGGGCCAAGCAGGCAAGTCCAGCGCCCGGCCGTAAGGTCCAGGTTGAGGCCATCAAACAAAACCTGTTCATGCCAGGCCAGATGCGCGCCGCGCACGTGCACGCCGATTGATGACGGGGGTGGTGGGTTATGGGTGGTTTGGTTCATGTCTCACTCGTTCCTACGCCGGTATAAGCCGGATCAGGTTCAAGGGGTCGTCTCGAAAATTGGAGACCTCTCAGCCGCTATCAAGCAGCTCCCCCCAGTGATGGGTTCAGACGTACACATAGGATGGCAAAGGGGAATTGGCAAGCACCTTAACTTAACCGGTGCTCCAGTTTCGGGGCCGGATCATGCCGGCGATCTTGCAGGCTTGCTGAACATAGCCGTACGGAAAGAGTTGAAAAATCCGATTCCGGTCGGCGCCACATTGCTCTTTTAAGTACTTCATGGCGTGGCGGACATCCGGGGTGATCTGGTGTTCCTTGTGATAATCGCGCATGAACCGGATAACCACCCAATGCTCGTCAGTCAGTTGGATTTTTTCCTCGGCGGCAAATGCGTGGGCGATTTCTTCGGACCAGGTATAGGGATCGACCAGATAGCCTTCATCATCGCGGGCGAGCATTCAGGAATTCCCCCGGTCTTTCCAGCCGCGCAGGACCCTTAGCGCAAAGTCAGGGTTTTTGGTGATGATGTCGATAATCTGTTTGCGCAGGGATTCGTTGATGTTGCGATCAATCCTCTCGACGTTAATAGCCGAGGGTTCCTGATGGATTGGGCGCTTCGGACGTGCCGTCTCTTCCTGCCGCTGTTCAGTGGCGGTAATGAAACTTGGCGGTGGCGGCGGTTCGTCAGTCGTGCTCATGGGCAGATTATATGCTTTTTCGTTCCATAACGGCGCAGAAAAAACCATCCGTGTCGGTGTCGGCGGGGCTGAGACGTAATCCACTTGTTGCAGACGGGCAGGGGCCGGGGATGGTCTTGACCCAGATGTCGGTGATGGGCAGGGCCGTGAAGTCATCATGTTGCCCAAGAAAGGCTTCGACCTGGGCTTCGTTTTCCTCGGTTAAAAGCGAGCAGGTGGCGTAAATCAGTCGTCCGCCGGGTTTAACCATCTTTGCCGCAGCGTTCAGGATTTTCTGTTGATCGGCGACATGGCGATCCAGCCGTGCTTGTGTCAGACGCCAACGCGCTTCGGGATGGCGACGCCAGGCACCGATACCGGAACAGGGGGCATCAATAAGCACCCTGTCGGCCTTATCTTTCAGCTTGGCTACGGCGGCCTCATCATCAAGAACCAGTTGTTGAATAGTGGTCGCACCGGCACGTTTCACACGTTCCTCCAGGCCGGATAGCCTTTTTGTTGAAACATCACAGGCGATAAGCTGACCTTCCCCGCTGGCCCCGCCCTGCATACCCATGGCGTCGGCCAAAGCCAGTGTCTTGCCGCCACCCCCGGCGCAATAGTCGATGACCGTCATGCCGGGTTTGGCTTCGCACAGAAGGGCGATCAGTTGCGATCCTTCGTCCTGAACTTCGATCAGGCCCTTCTTGAAAGCCCTGGTCTCCTCAAGGCGGGCGCGTTCAACCAGTCGTAGTCCGGCAGGGGAAAGTGCAGCAGTTGTGGTTTTGATATGATCGATACTGAGGGATTTTTGTGCCTGTCCGCGGCTGACGCGGCCAAGATTGACCCGGATATCGACAGGTGCTGCATCATTAAGGGCCGTCATTTCAGCGGCGTAGCGCTCGTCCCACAAAGACTGAAAGGGTTTATCCAGCCATTCGGGCACTTCGTGGACGACGCCCTGTGGCATGGCGTCATGCAGCAATGGTTTGGCGGCCAGGTTTTCGACCAGTTGTTGCTCGTCGGCACCAAGGGGAGACGGAGAGTGGGCGGTGCCGTCAAACAGGGAATGGACGCCCGGCGAAGTTTCTCCATCCAAAAGAAGGATTGAAGCCAGAACCCGCAGGCGCGCTGATGGCTGCATGTCACCAGCCGCCCCGGCGATCCACCAATCAAGCCGGGTCCGGTGGCGAATAACATCAAAAACCCGGTTGCCGACACTGCGGCGGTCTTTCGATCCGGCATAACGGCGCGGCCTGAAATAGGCGCGGATGATGGAATCGGCTGCGGTATCGGCAGCGTCGATGGCTTCAAGGATTTCGATAGCGGCGGAGAGGCGGGCTGCTGGGGTCATGTTTTGAGGCACCTCAAGCGCCGGGCACTCACTCCGTTCGCTTGGCTTAGGACTCTGGAAGTCAAGTTTAACAGGGCAACAAGAGATTCATTCATGAAGGCTATACTCACACACTTTCTACCAAGCCCGCGACTGCGGGCCGCCGCCGCAGCGGCGAGCCAAGGGTTCGGAGAACCCGCCCGGCGTTTGAGGGGCTACATAAAAACCCAACTACTCGCCGTGGCGATAGTTGGGTGCTTCTCTGGTAATCGTGACATCGTGGACGTGGCTTTCACGCAAGCCAGCCGAGGTAATGCGGCGGAAAGTGGCTTTTGTGTGCAAATCGGCAAGGGTGGCGCAGCCGGTATAGCCCATGGACGATCTAAGGCCACCGATAAGTTGATGGACGACGTTGCCGACCGGGCCCTTGTAAGGCACCTGGCCTTCGATCCCTTCGGGCACCAGTTTCAGGTTGTCCGATACATCTTGTTGGAAATAGCGGTCGGCGGAACCGCGCGCCATGGCGCCTAGTGAACCCATGCCCCGGTAGGATTTGTAAGAACGTCCCTGATGCAGGAAGACTTCACCGGGACTTTCGTCGGTGCCAGCAAACAGGGAACCGATCATGACGCAGTTTGCTCCGGCGGCGATGGCCTTGGCGATGTCGCCGGAAAACTTGATGCCACCATCGGCAATGATCGGGATGTTCTGTTTGGCGCAGGCTTCGGAAACTTCCATGATCGCCGAAAGTTGAGGCATGCCGACACCGGCGACCATGCGTGTGGTGCAGATGGTGCCGGGGCCAATACCGACCTTGACTGTGTCTGCGCCAGCGTCAATGAGCGCCTTGGCGGCGTCAGGAGTGGCAATATTGCCAGCGATGACCTGCGCGGAATTGGATAGTTTCTTGATCGCCGTGACCGCCTCGATAACGCCACTGGAATGACCGTGCGCAGTATCGACGACAATAACATCAACCCCGGCATCAATCAGCGCCTCGGCGCGGCCAAGCCCGTCTTTTCCAACGCCTGTTGCGGCGGCGACGCGCAGACGGCCCAGGTCGTCCTTGTTGGCGCTTGGGAAGCGTTGCGCTTTTTCGATGTCCTTCACGGTCATCAGACCGATACAGCGGAATTCATTGTCAACGACAAGCAGTTTTTCGATGCGATATTTGTGCAGCAGGTGTTTGGCTTCCTCGCGGGTGGTGTCCTCGCTGACGGTAATCAGGGGACTTTCGTCACTGTGAGGGGTCATCAGTTCGCCGACGGGCTGTTCCAGATTATCGGCGAAGCGAACGTCGCGGTTGGTCAGGATGCCGACCAGTTTGCCATCGTCCTTGTCGACCACGGGAATGCCGGAAATATTGTGGGTGTCCTTGATGCGCAAAGCGTCGGAAAGGGTCGCGCGCGGGTCAATCGTAAAGGGATCGACAACCATACCGGATTCAAATTTCTTGACTCTGCGAACTTCACCGGCCTGCTCTTCATTTGTCAGATTTTTGTGTATGACACCAATACCACCAGCCTGGGCCAGGGCGATAGCCAGGCTGCTTTCAGTGACAGTATCCATAGCTGCCGAAATCAGCGGAATGCCAAGTTCGATGTCTTTGGTCAAACGGGTGCGGGTGTCGGTATCAGCTGGAAGGACGTTCGATTCGGCGGGGACAAGAAGAACGTCATCAAAGGTCAGGGCCTCTTTAATACTCATGCCAGCTCCTATCCGCTAAATACTTGAGTTGGCGCGACATCATACAGAAGAAGTTGACGAATCCAAGCCCCGATATCCTGTCGCCACGACGTACATTTCAGCGGAATCCGAGCGGCTTGCCGGTGGCTTGACGTGGCGGACGGTTTTGAAGTCTTTTTTCATCGCCTTCAGCATGTCGTTTTCGGTGCCGCCTTGCAGCACTTTGGCGATAAAGACCCCGTCAGGCTTGAGCATTTCAAAGGCGAACTCAAGGGCCGCCTCGCATAACGCCATGATTTTCAGATGGTCGGTCGCCGCGTGTCCGGTCGCCGGGGCCGCCATATCGCTTAAGACAATATCGACCTTGCCGCCCAACGTTTCTTTCAAAAGATCGGGTGCTGCGGCATCAAGGAAATCGTGAAGCAGGACCGTGGCCCCGGAAACAGGATCCATTTCATTGATATCAAGGGCGACGACGAGACCTTTGGCGTTGCTTTCGGGCTTTGTTCGTTCGACGGCGACCTTGGTCCAGCCACCCGGTGCGGCGCCAAGGTCGACAATCCTCTTGCCCGGTTTAAGGAAGTGGTATTTGTCATCCAGTTCAAGCAATTTGAAGGCGGCGCGGGACGGATAGCCGCGTTTTTGCGCTTCGACAACATAAGGGTCATTAAGTTGGCGTTGTAACCAAAGGGTCGAGGACAATTTCCGCCCCTTGGCACTGCGTACCTTGGTGTGAAGGCTGCGACCACTAAGGCCGCCCTCAGCCATACTCTTGCTGCGCTTGCTCTTGCCTTTGCCTTTGGCGCTCATGTGATAGCCCCGGTGAAGGTGTCGCCGTTTGCCTTGATCAATCCCATCAGCAACCCTTCACGAATACCCCTGTCGGCAGCGCGAATTGTTGGTGCGGGCCAGTGACGGCAAATGGCATCAAGGATGGCGCAACCCATGACAACCAGATCGGCGCGTTCTGGTCCAATGCAGCCGTTTTGGGCACGTTCGTCATGGTTCATTCCGGCCAGACGTTCACTGATAGCGGAGATGGTTTCGACCCGCATGTTCAGTCCGTCAACCTGGGCGCGATTGTAGCGGGGTAAGTTCAGGTATAGGCCACCCAGTGTGGTCACCGTGCCGGATGTCCCCAGCAACTGGGTAGCATGAGAAGCCAGGTAATCAGAAATACCGTGCTGGCGGTCAAAAGGTTGTATCTCTGCTTCAACCCGGGCGATGATTTCTTCGTAAACATGACGTTCAATAATACCGCTGCCGTGTTGTTCGACCAGTGTGACAACGCCAATCGGCAAGGACAGCATGGCCAGGACAACGGCCTCGCCGGTATTGGACCGTTCAACCCACATCAATTCTGTGCTGCCGCCACCAATATCAAAGACAATGGCGCGCGGGGTATCCCTGTCGAGCAGTTGCGCACAACCATCCAGGGTCAATTGTGCTTCCTGTTCGGGGCTGATGGTTTCAAGTTCAATTCCGGTTTCGCCCAGGGCCCTTTTGTAAAAGGCGTCACAGTCCGCAGCCCGGCGGCAGGCTTCGGTTGCAATGGAACGGGACTTGCCAACACCCCTGAATTGCATTTTTTCGGCGCAAACGTGAAGCGCCTCAATGGTGCGCTCAACGGCCTCCTCGTTAAATTGATCGCTGCGCGACAGGCCTTCACCCAGGCGGACGATGCGCGAGAAGGAGTCGATCACCCTGAAGGTGTCATTTTTCACCAGGGCGACAAGCAGGCGACAGTTATTGGTGCCCAGATCAATGGCGGCGTAGACATTCCCGCTCATACTTCGTGTCGCTCCAAAAATAAAATCAACATCTTCACTCCCGTTCTAAACCTTCCGTGGCAAGGTTTCTATAGGGTAAGCAGCGGTAAGTCGCTGTAGTTAAAGTCTGACCGCGAGGAAGTCATTTCTGCAAGCCTTGAATAGGACAAAAGTTATACGTGCACGCCAGACGTTGCCGTACCTTGAAGTCGTGGTCAATGATAGCCAGGCTCCCTAAATACAGAATTCAACTTTTATGTCGCTAAGAGGAAAGTTACCTTCGTTTTTATTCCAGAAATGAACAAAGCTCTTTGATTTCCTTGGGAAGTTCATGTTAGCGTTAATGAATTCAAAAATGTCGTCTCGGTTTTTTTAGAGAAAAAGACCCAAAATTTTTGGGGGAAATAAGGCAAAAATGCCACCCCGGTGACGACAAAAACAAAGGCTGTCCAACAAAGGTCAGCCATCGGGGAGGGAAGATGTCAGATTCAAACGAACCGCTTGTGCGGTTCATTGAGGTCCAGAAAAGCTATGATGGTGAATCGCTGGTCGTCAAAAATCTAAACCTGGATGTCAAACGCGGCGAATTCATGACAATGCTTGGGCCCTCTGGCTCAGGAAAAACCACATGTTTAATGATGCTGGCAGGTTTCGAGCCGGCAACTCACGGCGAAATCACCTTGGCTGGCGAGCCCATTAATAACGTAGCCCCGCACAAACGCGGCATTGGCATGGTGTTTCAGAATTACGCCCTGTTCCCGCATATGACGGTGGCTGAAAACCTGGCATTTCCGCTTGAAGTGCGCGGTGTCGGAAAGTCGGAAATCACCGATAAAGTAAACAGCACCCTCGATATGGTGCGCCTGGGTGGATTTGGTGACCGTCGACCGGCGCAATTATCCGGTGGCCAACAGCAACGCGTTGCCGTTGCCCGGTCCCTTGTTTTCAGACCGAATTTGGTGCTGATGGATGAGCCCCTTGGCGCGCTTGACAAGAACCTGCGTGAAGAAATGCAGTACGAAATCAAACATATTCATGAGGAACTGCAGGTGACGATGGTTTATGTCACCCACGATCAGTCAGAGGCTTTGACCATGTCGAACCAGATCGCTGTGTTTGATGATGGCATTGTCCAGCAACTGGCCCCACCTGACGAACTTTATGAAAAACCGGTTAACGCCTTCGTTGCCGGATTTATCGGCGAAAATAACCGCCTGTACGGTACCGTAAAAGAAATTTCGGGTGATTTCTGCCAGGTCGAACTGGAAGGTGGCGGCGGTATGGTCAAGGCCCTTAGCGTCAATAATGGCGGCGTCGGTTCGCGTACCACCCTGTCACTTCGACCCGAACGGGTGACCATTGGCGCCATTGAAGGACAGACGGAAAATGCTCTGGAAGCGAAAGTGGAAGAGCTTATTTATCTGGGTGATCACATTCGTAGCCGTGTCAAATTGTCCGGTAACGATGAATTCGTCGTCAAAGTTCCCAACTCTCATGGCCACGTTCACCTGAAGGAAGGTGAAATTACCCAGATTGGTTGGGAAGCAGAGGATTGTCGCGCCCTCGACGGCTGACAATAAAATAAAAAAAATCAAGTTTAACTGTTAAATCGTAAATAAAAGGGAGATTAAGACCAATGAAGAAAATGCTGAAAAATTCAGTGTTCGCCATTACTGGTATCGCTATCGCCGGCATGGCATCATCGGCTCAAGCCGTTGATTTGAATGTTGTTTCATGGGGCGGCGCCTATACAGCCAGCCAGATGAACGCCTATCACAAGCCTTATATGAAAGCCAATCCCGGCGTGCAGATCAATTCCATCGATTACAGTGGTGGTCTTGCCGAAATGCGGGCCCAGACCGAATCCGGCAATGTTACCTGGGATCTGGTTGACGTGGTTCTTTCCGATGCCATCACCGGTTGCGATGAAGGCATGTTCCGTCCGATCAAAATGGACTCGGAAATGGCCGCTGGCGCCGACGGCACGCCTGCTTCCAAGGATTTCCTTGAAGGCACGCTTCTTTCGGAATGCTTTGTTCCGCAGATCATTTACTCAACCGTTTTCGCCTATCGTTCGGATGCATGGGGCGGTAAAAACCCGACCAAAATGTCCGACGTGTTTGATCTCAAGAACTTCCCCGGCAAGCGTGCGCTGCAGAAGAAAGCGATCAACAATCTTGAATGGGCTTTGATTGCTGACGGTGTTCCGTTGGCCCAGGTTTATGACGTTCTGGACACAGACGCCGGTAAAGACCGGGCATTCGCCAAGTTGGCGACCATCAAAAAAGATGTGATCTGGTGGACAGAAGGCGCGGTTCCTCCGCAGCTTATGGCTGACGGTGAAGCCGTGTTCGGCACCGGTTATAATGGTCGCTGGTTCTCGGCTATTGCTGAAGAAAAACAGCCTTTCGCCATGCTTTGGGACGGTCAGGTTCTGGACATTGACGGCTGGGCCGTTTCTGCCAAGGGCAAGAACATTGATGCCGTTATGAAGTTCGTCAAATACGCAACGGACACACAACGCCTTGCCGACCAGGCCAAGTTTATTTCCTATGGCCCGGCTCGTAAGTCTTCCGGCCCGATGGTTTCCAAGCACGCTACGCTTGGTATCGATATGGCCCCGCATATGCCCACGACTTATGCGGACCAGGGCTTCCTCACCAACTTCGCTTGGTGGGCTGATAACGGCGACGAAATGAACGAACGTTTCGCTGCCTGGTTGCTCCAGTAGGATCAGCTTTTCGGTAAAGCGGGGCAGGGAAACCTGCCCCGCAACCGAGTTTATTTATTTTTTCTATTCTGTTTATTGAATTGAATTTGCAAGGGGTTGGGTATGGCTAACGAAAATACCGGGGGCGAAGTTGTTCTAGCCGCCGATGGCACGCCACTGAAAGCCAGCTTGAACAAGGCCATGCGAAAAAACCGCATCCGCGCCCTGTTGTTGGTTACCCCTTTGTTTGTGTTTATTTTATTTTCATTTTTGATCCCCATCGTCGACATGACATTCCGTAGTGTTGATAACTGGCATGTGGGAACCCTGATGCCGAAAACTACTGCGGCGCTTGCCGACTGGGATGGCAAGGCTTTACCCGATGAACCGGTGTTTGCCGCCCTTATTCAGGATTTACAAGCCGGCGCTAAAGCGCGCGAAATTGGTAAAGTCGGAACCCGCCTGAACTACGAGAAATCAGGTATGCGCAGCATGATTACCGGTTCGGGCAGGAAATCGCTAAAAGTCAAGGAAGGGCCTTACAAGGAAAAGATCCTTAAGATGCATAAAAAGTGGAAAGAGCTTGAAACCTGGACTGTTATCAAGCGCAACACGGCACCCTATACAATTGGTTACTACCTGAACGCCGTTGACATGAAGTATGACAAAAACGGTGAAATTGTCATGCAGGCTGAAAACAGGCGCATTTATGGCAAGCTGTTTCTTCGGACATTTGCGATCAGCCTGGCTATTACGATGATTTGTGTCATTTTGGCCTATCCCATATCCTACTTGCTGGCGACGTTGCCACTTCGCTATTCCAACCTGCTGATGATTTTTGTGCTGCTGCCGTTCTGGACATCGCTTCTGGTGCGAACGACGGCCTGGATTGCCATGCTGCAAACCCAGGGCGTGCTCAACGATCTGTTCGTCTTCTTCGGTTTGGTCAGTGATGAAAACCGGGTTCAGCTTATCCATAATCTGACCGGCACGATTATCGCCATGACCCATATCCTGCTTCCGTTCATGGTGTTGCCGCTTTACAGCGTCATGAAAACCATCCCGCCAAGTTACATGCGCGCCGCCCTGTCTTTGGGAGCCAACCCGCTGGTAGCGTTTGTTCGCGTCTATGTACCCCAAACCCTGTCGGGGATTGGCGCTGGCAGTATCCTGGTGTTTATTTTGTCCATTGGTTACTACATTACCCCGGCCCTCGTTGGCGGAACCGATGGCACACTGATTTCCAACCAGATTGCCTATCACATGCAGTCGTCATTGAATTGGGGCCTGGCCGGTGCGCTGGGTGCGTTGTTGCTGTTCTCGGTGTTGGCGCTCTACCTGCTTTATAACAAAATCGTTGGTATCGATAATATGAGGTTAGGATAACGCCATGGCATTACCACCTTACGCCGGTCCGCTTGAAACAACCTGGTACTACGGCTTCCGCTTTTTGTGCGCCTGTATCTTCATTTTTCTGATTACGCCAATTCTGATAATCATTCCATTAAGCTTTAATGTGGAACCCTACTTCACCTTCACCGAAGGGATGCTGGCTTTCGATCCGGATGCCTATTCGATGCGTTGGTATGAGGATTTTGTCAATAATACCCAGTGGACTCACTCGGTTAAAAACAGCTTCATCATCGCTATTGCGTCGACAATTCTGGCGACATTTCTTGGAACACTGGCGGCGTTGGGTTTAAGCAAATCCCATATGCCTTATCGTTCCCTGATGATGGGGCTTTTGATTTCGCCAATGATCGTGCCGCTGATTATTTCGGCTGCCGGCATGTACTTCTTTTATTCAAACATCGGTCTTGATCAAACCTATCTGGGCATCATTCTCGCCCATACCGCCCTTGGCACCCCGTTTGTGGTGATTACGGTGACGGCGACACTTGTCGGCTTTGATCATTCACTGACCCGCGCCTCCGCCAATTTGGGGGCCAACCCGACGGTGACATTCTTTAAGGTCATCATGCCGCTTATTTTGCCGGGTGTGATATCCGGGGCACTGTTCGCCTTCATCACCTCGTTTGATGAGGTCGTTGTTGTGCTGTTCCTTGCCGGGTTTGATCAGCGGACCATTCCGCGCCAGATGTGGTCCGGTATTCGTGAGCAAATCAGCCCGACGATCCTGGCTGTAGCGACAATTCTTGTGATGATTTCCGTGGCCTTGCTTGCGACCCTCGAGTTGTTGAGACGTCGTAGCGATCGTCTGCGCGGAATCGTTTAATACTTTTATTTCGGAGCGAGCATGATCAAACATATTGTCGTTGCCGTCGATTCTTCCCCGACGTCAGATAACGCCCTCGACATGGCGATTAATCTGGCCAAAACCTATGATGCCAAGCTGAGTTTTCTGCATGTCATCCGCGATATGCAGTTACCCGAAAGCGTCCTTCGTATGGCCGAAGTGGAGCATATTCAGGGTGCGCGCACCGACGTCTTGCGTTTCGTTGGTGAGAAAATTCTAAAATCGGCCGAAAAGAAAGCCAAGGATGCCGGCTTGAATAACACGGCTAGCAAGGTTGCCGTTGGCGACCCGGCATCTGAAATTACCGACCTGGCCAAAAAAGATAAGGCGGATTTGATCGTGATCGGCACCCGTGGACACAGTGACCTTAAGGGTATGTTCCTTGGCAGTGTGTCGCGCAAGGTATCCAATCTGGCCGGTGTCAACGTCATGATTGTGCGCTAAGCGCCCATTTCCTTACGTAATCTGTTGGCGGTGTCCTCAAGTCCTTGGGGCGTGTACGGCTTCGGCGCTTGCACACCCCAGACAGGCTTCGGCCAGGCCACATCATCTTCAAAACGTGCAATGACGTGAACATGCAATTGTTCAACCATATTGCCAAGGGCGGCGACGTTTACCCTGGTGGGGTTGTATAGCTTTTTAAGTGCTTCTGAGGCGCGGACGATCTCCCCCATCATCACAGGCAGGTCTGGCTGTTCCAGTTCGTGAAGGGCACTTAAGCCTTGGCGCGCGGGAACAAGGATCAGCCAGGGATAATTGGCGTCTTTCATCAATTGCACCCGCGAGACTTTCCAGCGAGTGATCTCTATGGTGTCGGTAGCGAGTGTCGGGTGAAGTTGAAACATTTGATGCGGTGTTCTTTCGCCGATGATGATGGTTCACTATATTGTCCATCGGGTTTGTTTGCAGGATTATTTTTTAAATGTCATCATCAAAAATCAAGGCCGGATTGTGGGTGCAGGCGCAAATCCGGCAGTGCGATATCAACGTCATCCCGCTTATGGTTCGCCAAAAGGGTGACCCGGATTCAGGTGCGATCCTGCTTAAACTCGATCTGGGTGAGGCGGGGTGCTCGGTGCTGTCGCAGGTCCGCGATGTGGAGGGAAACCCGGGCTGGATGTACGGCGGCGGCGGGGAAATCATCGCCGAAGAAGAAGCCGAGTCCTACATCAAACGGCAAATCCAGCGTGATCCGGATTTGTGGGTTATTGAAATTGAGGACCGGCAAGGGCGCTATGAGCTTGACGGGAAAATTGTCTGATAACCGACAAAACGGACAACGGTGGATAGTTGATGTCCAATTCACGACATTTTATATGGACAAAGCCTCAATTCAGATATAAAGAATTTGTCAGTTGCCAAGGAGATAGACTGGCATGGATGGTTCAAACTTTGACGGCCCCCTGCACAAGATCGGGTTCTTCCTTGTTCCTGATTTTTCGTTCATCGCTTTTTCATCGGCCGTTGAGCCGCTAAGGCTCGTCAATCGGGTCGCCAACAGTCAACTCTATGGCTGGAGCTGTTATTCTTATGATGGCAACCCGGTGGAAGCCAGTAACGGGGTTAAGGTCGAGGTTGACGGTTCGTACAGCGACATTGATGTCATGCCCAGTGTCATCGTTTGTGGCGGCAACGATATCCATAATCAGGCCAATCCGAAATTAATCGCCAAGTTGCGCCGCCTTTCTTCTCACGGGGCCGCCTTGGGGGCGGTTTGTACCGGAAGTCATATTCTCGCCCAGGCCGGCCTGCTCGATGGCTACAAATGCACCATCCATTGGGAAAACATGGATGGTTTTGCCGAACAATTTCCCGAAATTGAAGTGAGTGACGATCTGTTTGAAATCGACCGCAATCGGTTTAGCTGCGCCGGGGGCACCTCGGCCCTTGATATGATGTTGCATATCATCGCCCAGCAATATGGTCACGATACGGCGTCGCTTGTTTCGGACATGATGATCCATCACCGCATCCGTGATGGTCATGAACGCCAGCGCATGGCTTTACGCACCCGTCTGGGCGTCAGCCATCCGAAGCTGCTGGCGGTTATTTCGCACATGGAAGAAACCTTGGAAGAACCTGTCAGTTGCGCCAATCTGGCCAAAACCGTCAACTTGTCGACGCGACAACTGGAAAGACTGTTCAGGAAATACCTGCATCATGCGCCGACACGTTATTATCTGGAATTGCGCTTAAGCCGGGCGCGCTTTTTGTTATTGCAGACCTCGATGCCCATCCTTGATGTAGCGTTGGCCTGCGGCTTTGTCTCGGCCTCGCATTTTTCAAAGTGCTACCGCGAGTTCTTTGAACGCACCCCCAGCGAGGAACGGCGGGTTCCGGCTTAAATGCTCTTTATAAGACCTGGGTAATAAAAGCCAAGCGTCACGGCGCGGGCGATCATAAACACCGTGAAAGCCGCCCATAACCCGTGGTTGCCAAAAGTGGGAACCAGCAGGGCGACAGCAAATCCATAAATTGCCAGCGAGAACAGCATCGCGTTACGCATGTCTGCAGTTCGTGTCGCACCAATAAAAATACCGTCCAGCTGAAAGCCCCAGATAGAAATAAGGGGAGAGATGATCATCCACGGCAAGTAAAGGCGGGTGAGGGCGCGAATATCATCCATATCGGTCATGACATCGATCATCATGCCGCCGAAGATTGCGAAAATGATGGTAAATAAAACAGCGAAGCCCAGGGCCCATTTTGTCGATATCTTGACTGCCTGACGGAAGCCTTGCCGATCCTTGGCGCCAAGAAAACCACCGGCCAAGGCCTCAACAGCATGAGCGAAGCCGTCCAGGGCATAGGCCATAATACCCTGAAAGTTGAGCAAAATAGCGTTTGCGGCAAGCACGCCGTCACCCATTTTCGCCGCTTGCGCCGTAAAGAAGGCAAATCCAGCCTGCAAGCACAGGGTCCGGATAAAAATATCGCGATTGACCGCCAACAGGCGCAGCAGTCTCTCCCCGTCAAAAATGCGTTCCCTGATCCAATGTCCGCCAATCAGTCTCAGGTTGTTGCGGGCCAGTATCAGGCCTGCGCCAATGGCGACGATCTCTGATATGAGCGAAGCCCAGGCAACACCGGGTACGCCCAATCCCAAACCGTTGACGAACCACAGATCAAGAATGACGTTAAGCCCGTTCATCACCAATTGTGTGATCATGGCCGCGCGGGTGTTGCGTACGCCAATGAACCAGCCAACCATGGCGAAATTGGCAAACGCCGCGGGTGCCCCCCAGATACGGATTTCAAAATACGCACCAGCCAGGTTTTCCACATCAGCGCTGGCTTCAATCAGGTTGAAGGCAAAAGCCGCCATCGGCCATTGCAGGGCGACAACGCCAAGACCAATAATAACAGCGGCGATCATTGCTCGCGCCAACATGGAGCGGACTTCGTCGCCATCACCCGCGCCAAGGGCCTGGGCGGTAAAACCGGTGGTTCCCATACGCAGGAAGCCAAAGCCCCAATAAATGAAATTGAAAATCAGGGCGCCAATGGCGACAGCGCCAATATGGTGGGCTCCGGGCAGGTGACCAACAACAGCCGTGTCAACAGCGCCTAATAAAGGGACCGAGACATTTGACAACATAATGGGTGCAGCCAATGCCCAGACCGTGCGGTTCATTGAACTGCTCACGGTGTCGGGGCGCGGCGTCTGCGTCGTCTTGGCCTGTCGCTCGTGCTATCTGCATTATCTGTCTTTTCAGGCAAGGTTACGACTTTGCTTAAATTGGGATAGGCGGCCGTTTTATGAGGGAAAGCCATGGCTTCAATGAAATGTTGCTGGAAGGCGGGTTCGGTTGCCGTCTCGACCTTTTCGACCTGGGCCACGACATCTTCAATCTCGGTCCGTGCGTCCCGGTTCAGAAGGGCAATGCGGGCACCGGTTCCGGCGGCATTGCCGGCAGCCGATACGTGGGCAAGGTCGCAATCAGGGATCAATCCCAACACCATCGCGTATTTAACATCAATGTGGCTGCCGAAGGCCCCGGCCAGGCTGATCCGCCCCAGCGTATCAATCCCTAATCGATCCATCAGCAAGCGTGCCCCGGCATAAAGCGCCCCCTTGGCCAGTTGAATGGCGCGGACGTCATTCTGGCTGATCACAATGCGCGGCTCACCGTCATGGAGCAGGTAGCTAAAAGTGCGCCCATCAGCAATGATTCGAGATGACTTTTCGGCTTGCTTGCCGTCGATAACTCCATCACTAGTAACGATCCCTGAAAGGAACATTTCGGCGATCACTTCGATAATGCCCGAACCGCAAATGCCGGTAATGGGGCTATCAAACCCTTCTTCATCGGACCACGACTCGCTGCCAATAATCCTGAAGCGTGGTTCAAGGCTCACAGGGTCGATGCGGACCCGCTCGATGGCGCCGGGGGCGGCGCGTTGGCCCGAGGTTATCTGCGCACCTTCAAAGGCGGGACCGGTCGGGCTGGAACAAGCCAGCAGTTTGTCTTTGTTGCCAAGAACAATTTCGGCATTGGTGCCAACATCAACGATTAGCACAATGTCATCTGATTTATGCGGGGCTTCAGACAAAATCACCCCCGCCGTATCGGCCCCGACGTGGCCTGCGATGCACGGTGGTATATAGCAGCGGGCACCGGGATTGATGGATAAACCAACCTCGTTTGCGGTGATGTCGAGGGCTTTGTCTACACTTAGGGTAAAGGGGAAAACACCAAGCGGGGTCGGATCCAGCCCCAACACCAGATGATGCATGACCGGGTTGCCGACGATGGTTACGGCAAGGATATCATCAAGGGTAATGCCTGCTTCGTTGGCAACGGTGCTGGCCAGATTGTTGAGCGCCAGACGGACAACCTCTGTCAGTTCTTTTTCGCCGCCGGGGTGCATCATGACGTAGGAAACGCGGCTCATCAGATCTTCGCCGAAGCGGATTTGCGGGTTCATCAGGCCGTCTGACGCCATAACCTGGCCGGTCGCCAGATCACACAGATGGGCAGCGATGGTGGTCGAACCGACATCATAGGCAATGCCGTAAATGGCCTCGTGGAAACCGGGCCAAAGGGCAATAATTGACTGTTTGTTACAAATGGCGACGGTCAGGGTGTTGTCGGCGGTTTCTGGGGCTTTGAATTCGGCAATGGCTATTTCCAGCCCGCTCAAGTCCCACTGATCCGCGAGGGCATCCAGGATTCCCTTTGTGTCGGTGGTGGTCACTTCGATGAAGTATAGATGGATGTCCGGTTCGATGATGATGTCGCGGGCTTCGGCGCGTTTGCGTACAACCTGCCGGTGGACCTGACTTTCAGCCGGTACGTCGATGACGACATCACCGGTAATGCGTGCCTGACAACCAAGCCGGTGTCCGGCCTTAAGGCCTTTGACGTCGTCGTAACGGGTTTCCTCTGACCTGATGGTGTTAAGGTTGCGCGGGCCAGAGGAAATACCGAGTTTGGCGAATTCACCATCACCGACGGCGATCTGGCAGCGCCCGCAAATTCCACGACCGCCACAAACGGAATCAATATCGACGCCGAGATCACGGGCAGCATCAAGAACCAGGGTGCCTGCAGGAAAGCGTCCCCGCTTGCCCGAAGGCATAAAGGCAATTAGGAAATCTTCATCTTCAGCCACGCCTGCGCCGCCTGCGCCCTTCGCGGCCGCCATCTGCGCCTTCGGGTGAAGGTTCACGGAATTTCTTGATCCAGCGCGTACAATTGGGGTCATGGCCCATCATCACATCGGCGCCCATTATGGCGCTGACCACTTCGGGGTGCAGGGGATTGGTAATCGCCGATGTCAGACCGGCTGTCATGGCCATGGAAATGAACGCACCGTTCAGACCGTTACGGTTAGGCAAGCCAAAGCTGACGTTAGACGCACCGCCGGTGGTGTTGACCTTAAGTTCATCGTGCAGTCGGCGTAACAATTTGAAGGCCACTGCCCCGGCGTCGTTGAGGGCGCCAACCGGCATGATCAGCGGATCAACGACAACATCGCAAGGAGGAATACCGTAATCGGCGGCGCGCTCGACAATTTTCTTGGCAACATCAAAGCGCACGTCCGGATCCTCAGAGATACCGGTCTCATCATTGGAGATGGCGACAACCGCCGCTCCGTATTTTTTAATCAACGGCAAGACCTGCTCAAGGCGTTCTTCTTCACCGGTCACCGAATTGACCAGCGCTTTGCCCTTATAGACAGCCAGTCCGGCTTCCAGGGCTTCGACAATGGATGAGTCGATGGATAAGGGCACATCGGTTAGTGATTGAACCAACTGCACGACCTCAGCCAGGATTTTGGGCTCATCGGCCATGGGAATGCCGGCATTGACGTCAAGCATATGGGCACCGGCAGCGACTTGCGCCAGGGCGTCGGATTCAACCCGTGAATAATCGCCTTCGGCCATTTCAGCCGCCAGCAGTTTGCGTCCTGTAGGGTTGATGCGCTCACCGATAATGCAGAAAGGTTTGTCAAAGCCGATGACGACCTCGCGGCTGGCGGAACTGATGATGGTTTCGGTCATTGTTGTTGTTCTCTAATCATTGGTTGGTCAATTGGATTTCTTTTTTTAAATCAGTATAAGCGCTCGACTTTCCCGTTTACGACATCAAAAACGCCAACCGCGGCGTTGCCCACATTAACTGTTTTCATGCATCAATGCGTCCATGGCTTCGGCGGCGGCGTAATCACCGGGGTTAATCTCCTTGCGCCAGGGTTTACGGCCCTTTAGCACGCCAGAACGCTCAACAATTTCAGCCACCCATTCCTCTTGCCGGTAGGCCATCACATGAACACCGGCGACGCCCTTCATTTCGCGTAATTGCTGCAGAATTTCGACACACAGGTTGCGGCCTTCGCGTTTTTGATCTTCCGCTCCTTCGAGTCTCTCAATGACGCTGTCGGGAATATGGATACCCGGAACGTTGGTTCTTATCCAGCGCGCCGTCTTTGCCGATGCCAGCGGCCCAGCGCCTACCAGAATAAAGCATTTCTCATCCAGTCCCTGATCGCGGACCTGGTTCATATAGTTTTCAAGCATCGGCACATCGAAACAGTATTGGGTTTGCACGAATTGTGCACCGGCTTGAATTTTCTTGGCCAGGCGTGTGACCCTGAAATCGTGGGGCGGGGCGAAGGGATTGGCGGCGGCACCCAGAAACACCTGTGGCGGATCGGTGATCTTGCGACCCGACAGGAAACGGTTTTCATCGCGCATCTGCTTGATTGTCGCAAGTAGGGACAGGCTGTCCAGATCAAACACCGGCTTGGCGCCCGGATGGTCACCGGCCTGCACCCCGTCACCGGTCAGGCACAGAATGTTGTTGACGCCCATGGCCGCCGCCCCCAGCACATGGCCCTGAATGGCAATGCGGTTCTGATCACGACAGGATATCTGCATCACCGGGGCGTAACCGACGCGGGTCAGAAGGGCGCAAATGCTGACAGACGACATGTGACAGTTGGCCCCTGAACCGTCTGTTGCGTTAATGCCATCGACCCAGCCATCGAAAATTCCGGCTCGCTCGTAGACTTCGTTGGGGTCGGCCGAATCCGGCGGGTTGAGTTCTGCGGTGACGGCAAAATCGCCGCGCCTCAAGATGCGTTCAAGCCGCCCCCGCGATGAATGACCGGGCAGTTGTTCCAACAGATCGCCGGGATCACTTTCATTCATTACTGTTTCTCCCGTGCTCGCTCGGCAGTGGCCCGTAACCACGATGATGTTCCACGCAGGCTTTGGTCACTGGGCAATTGTACATCCTCAATGCGTTTGCCGTTTTTCATCATGACGCTGCCTTTCCAGGCTTCAATCCAGACACACGGCATATCCGGCTCAACCTCGCAATTGCCATTCTCCCGAACCCCGCCGCAGGGTCCGTTTCGCAAGGTCTTGGGGCAGTTCATGGGACATGACATGCCGGTTGAACTTAAAACGCACTGGCCACACATGCGACAATCAAACAGGAAGCCTTTAACCACCCGCTCCAGCACGACGACGGGTGCTTCGGCGCGTTCGTAACCGATTATCTTCCACAAGGGGTGAAGGTCGAGCAAAATGTTGGCGAAAATATCATAAAACCATTCCAGCGCCCGGGCATGGCGTACGGACCAGCGCCGGATTGTGTAGCTCCTGGCGCGGCGACCAACAGGGCTTGTTCCGGCGGGCTCGTAGGCTGCGTTTTTGCTCATTTAGGGCTTCCCAATCCGCCGCTGGCGATCAACTCTTTCAAGCGGTCAGGCCCGCAGGCGGCCTCCAGGTCAGCGACGGCGGCATCGGCCAGGGATTCGATGTCACCTTCAACAGGTTGTGGCTCGCCCCGGCGCCAGTCGTTCAGGTAAGCATCCGTATCCGCCGCCCCGGCTTTCATGGCCGCAGCGTCAATGGCCTTTTGATAAAGATCGGACAGCTGGCGCTTGGCGCTGGTTCGCCCTTGCTTGACGATGACCTGGGCCGGGATATCACGCCAGTAGACGATGGTCAGTTGAGCCATTGTTTTCTTCTTCTAAAATGTCTTTAAGGCCACCGTAACCGGTGAACCGGCGCTCAAAGTTAAGTTTCAGTTTTTCAGCAGCGGCTTGGGCAGCGGCGTCAAGATCGGGGTCGTCGGTCTGGGCCAGATAGACAAGCTGGCTGTAATTGCCGAAGTAATCACCGAGCAATTGCGGAAAGCGGTCAAGCCCAAGGCCCTGAATGATCAATAGATCAAAATGTTTAACCAGATAATCCGTCAGGAAGAATGAACCCGGCTCGGCATCGAACAGCTCTTTAAAATCGGCCTGACCCATGAAGAATTCATAACAATGTGCGCCGGGAATGCGCTCAATTCCTTCACGTTTAAGGATTTCATCAAGCTTTCCACCGGTACCGCATTCACCGTAGAGAACAAGTATGCGATCAAAGCGCTCGCCAGCCTCTTCGATTTTTTGCTCAACCCCGCCCGGTATTTTATCCGGCGTATTGTGGAAATTGGCAGGCAGGCATTGCACGGTGATGTTTTCCAGGTTCAGGATATCGATCAGGGTGACGATTTCCTGGCCCAGCGCACCGCAAGCGATTAACAGAGTTTCGGGTTTTGCTGTCACGGGATGTGACATGATGCGCTCTAGCCGTTCCCGGCCATTTCTGCAGCAGCCGAACCTTGCCTACGGGACATGCACTCTTTTGCCGTCTCCACCGCCATCGCAGCATCTCGGCAATAATGATCAGCGCCGATGCTTTCAGCGAAGGCTTCGTTCAAGGGGGCGCCGCCAACCAGAACGTCTATGTCGCTGCGGATGCCTTTTTCGACCAGCGCATCAATAACCACTTTCATATAGGGCATGGTCGTTGTCAGCAGTGCCGACATGCCAAGGATATCGGGCTGGTGTTCTTCGATGGCTTCCAGGTAATTTTCGACCGGGTTATTGATGCCGATGTCGATAACCTCGAACCCGGCGCCTTCCATCATCATGGTGACAAGGTTCTTACCGATGTCGTGGATGTCGCCCTTAACCGTGCCGATCAGCATTTTGCCCATTTTCGGGGCGCCGGTTTCAGCCAGCAGGGGCTTTAGAATGAACATTCCGGCCTTCATGGCGTTGGCCGCCATCAGAACTTCGGGGACGAACAGGATACCATCGCGAAAATCAACGCCGACAATGCGCATACCTTCAACAAGCGCCTTGGTCAGAACCTGATAGGGTTCCCACTCACGGCCTAGAAGGATATTGACGCCTTCGACAATTTCATCAGCCAGACCGTCATAAAGGTCGTCGTGCATTTGCAGTACGAGATCATCATCGCTAAGGGTCGCCAGATCCAGATCTTGTTCTTCTTCGCCCATCATTCTCTCCTTCGACAGACAGGCCCCCAAATCTGTGACCAATAGCAAAAAGCTAATTCAAAAATGGCCATATATTGTCTTATTGCAGACTTTTAGTTTGTGAAATGCGACATGTTTAATTTCGCACCCTTCGGGTGGCGCGTTTTCTGGCAGCCAAGACCGATAAGGTAAGAGGAAGCTTATCTTCTCGCACTCAACCGTCACCCCGGATCAAGTCCGGGGTGACGGTTGAGTGCGGTTCTAGCCGTTCGCCCGTATCTTCTCGTTGCCCGGATCGTACGGACTTTCTTCGATGACAGTCGTTTTGTAGCGCATGGCCGAGATTTTAATCTCCAGCTTGAGTACGAAAGCTACGATTTAGGCCGCTCGTTCATTGGGTCGTAAAGTGGTTTGTAGCCGACGGCGGCGACTTCAATCGGGAACTTCTGATTGAAGTACTCGATTTCCAGTTGGCGGCCTTCTTCGCAGTGTTCAAACGGCAGGTAGCCAAGCGCGATGTTCTTTCCGATTGTCGGGCCGTAGGCAATCGACGTGGTGTAAGAGCGCCGCCCCATCTCATCAATCAGCACCTCATTAGTGGCCGGATGGACGATTGGGCAGTTGCCCACGGGGAACCGTGGGACGCCGTCCTTATCGATGTTGTCGACCATAGTCATGGTGCACAGATAGGCCGGTTGGTTGGCCCGCGCGCGTTGTTCGATATTGGCAGCTTTGCCGTGGAAGTCGGCGGCCTTTACCTTCGGTCGGGCAAGCCCTGCTTCGAGCAGATTGTATTCGGTCAGCAGGTCCGCGTTCTGTAGGCGTAAACTCTTTTCCAGCCGACGGCTGTTGGCGTAGGTCTCGATCCCAATCGGGGTGATGCCGGCCTCAAAGAACATGTCCCAAAGGGCCAGGCCATAGCTGAGCGGGAAGTGCAGTTCCCACCCTTGCTCGCCGACATAGGAGATACGGAAACCCTTAACCGGCACACCGCGCAACGTGAAATCCCGGCACGCGGCGAAGGGGAAGTTTTCCGGATCAAGGCTGGCTGGATTGTCGGCCAGCTTTTTGAGGCTGGCACGCGCATTGGGCCCCCAGACACCGATGCAGCCGAACTGATTGGTCCGATCCTCGACATACACCGACCACTCCTTGTCCTGGGCCATGCGGCGCAGATAGGTGCTGTCGCGGTTGCCGGCGTCGGCACCATCGATGACGCGGAAACGATCCTCGGCCAGACGCAAAATGGTCAGATCCGCTTGCACGCCGCCTTTCGCATCAAGGAAGTTGGTGTAGACACCTTTGCCCACCGGCGTATCACCGGCGACCTTGCTTGAGGACACATACTCCACAAGCTGTTCTGCATCACGGCCCGAAACATCGTAGATCGCGAAGTGGCACAGGTTGACCATGCCGACGTTTTCCGAGAGCTCCAAATGCTCAGCATTGGAGACCCGCCAGAAGTGGCGATTGTCCCATTCGTTTAGACGTTCCGGCACACGCTCGGCATATTTAGCCAGCAAAGCCTCTTCGTTGGCGGCGTAGCCATGGGCGCGCTCCCAACCGGCGATTTCCATGAAATAGCCGCCCATTTCCTTTTCTCGGAGGTAGTAAGGCGACGTGCGAATATTCCGCCCCTTGGAGTAGGGCTCGCGGTTGTGGACCGGCGGATTGTAGATTTTGAAGGCCGTCTCGTAGCAGCGATCATGGATGTAGGTCTCAGTCGTTTGGATCGGATGGTAGCGCGCATAATCGATACTGGCGTGATCGATCTCTGTGCGGCCGTCCGTCATCCAGTCAGCGATTATTTTTCCGGTTCCGGGGCCATCTTTAATCCAGACCGAAACGCCGTACCACAGACCGCGTACGTTGGGCGATTCACCGATGGAAGGACCACCATCGGCCGTGACCTGCAACAGGCCGTTGAAGGAATGCTTCTCGTTATAGCCCAGTTCACCCAGGATTGGGGTTAGCTCCATGGCGCGTTCCAACGGCTCAATGATTTGTTCCATGTCAAGATCACGTTGGGATGGCGACAGGCGGGCTTCTTCTTTTTCCTGAAGGTCGCGTGGATGTACCATACGCGGCTCTTTTTCTTCGTAGTAGCCCCATTCGATTTGGCCACCCTCGGCAGTTTTCGGATCGCCGGTGTCACGCAAGTAGGCGGAATTACCCTGATCGCGCAGAAGCGGATGGCCGATCTCTTTGCCGGTGCCTTCAAATTCTTTGTACGGTCCGAAGAAGGTCAGCGGATGGTCGACAGGCATAACCGGCAAATCTTCACCAGCCATTTCGGAGATCAGGCGACCCCAAAGGCCGGCACAAACGACGACCTGTGGCGTTTCAATATACCCACGCGACGTCTCGACGCCCTTTATGCGACCGTTTTCAATGTCGAGGCCCGTTGCCGGTGTATTTGGCATGATTTCCAGCTTGCCGGTTGCTTCGGCTTCTTCGATCATTTCCCCGGCGACGATCTGAGAACGCGGAATGACCAAGCCGGCATCCGGATCCCACAGGGCACCCTGGATCATGTCTTCTTCGACCAGCGGCATCCGCTTCTTCACCTCTTCCGGCGTGATCAGCGAGACGCGGCTGCCGAAGGCGCGCCCGGAACTGACACGGCGCTCCAGCTCGCGCATGCGTTCATCGTCGCCTTTCCGGGCGACCTCGATGCCGCCGATCCGCGAATACCGATCACGCTTTTCGAAGAAGTCGATGGAGTATTTTGTCGTGTAGAACGTCATTTGATCATGTGCGGTCGTGAAGCAAAAGTCTGACGCATGTCCGGTTGAGCCGATATCGGTCGGGATGCCTGACTTGTCGATGCCGATGATGTTGTCCCAGCCCCGCTCAATAAGGTGATGCACGACCGACGCCCCGGTGATGCCACCGAGCCCGATGATCACGACATCCGCTTTTTTGTGGAATTTCGACATGCCTAAATCTCCTTCATGCGCTTCTTCCAACTTGATTAAGACAAGGGAAGACCCTGCAAATTATACTGTTTTTTCGTAGCAAGGGGGAGGTGCTATCGGCTAATCAACCTGCGACAAAAGATGTCTCCTTTTCGCCTTAATGGCATTGAATGACGGGGGTGAAACAGTTGGCGGCGCAAGCGGGTTAGTGTGGCGCTTTTTCAGCCCCTATATGCTTAAAGGTAAGAATTAATTTAAGGGAGCCAAAACATGACTGAAACCGCTTCTGAAGCGCCGCGCAGGCGCGGACGTGATGCCCGGCGTACAGCCCGCGAGGCCAAGAAAGCCGTCAGCCAGCCCTATATCACCCGCAACATTCCCTATACGGAAATCCTTAGCGAAGAAGGCTTGCAGGTCATCGAGGCCAATGCCGAAACCATTTTGCAGGAAATCGGTATTGAATTCCGTGATGACCCCGAAGCACTGGACATGTGGAAAGCCGCAGGTGCGGATGTTCAGGGCGAACGGGTTCGTATTCCCAAATGCATGGCGCGAAAACTGATTGAAACCGCGCCCAATGAATTTATCCAGCATGCCCGGAACCCGGAACGCAACGTCAGAATAGGCGGAAATTCACTGGTCTTTGCCCCCGTTTATGGCCCGCCTTTTGTTCATGATCTGGATCAGGGTCGCCGCTATGGCACCATCGAGGATTTCCGCAATTTTGTTAAACTCGCCTACATGGCCCCGGCCATTCATCATTCCGGTGGCACGGTCACCGAACCGGTCGATCTGCCCGTCAACAAGCGCCATCTGGACATGGTTTATTCCCATATCAAATATTCCGACAAGCCGTTCATGGGTTCGGTCACACACCCGGAACGGGCCGCCGATACGGTGGCCATGGCGGAAATCGTTTTTGGTAAGGAATTTGTCGCTGGTAACGCCGTTACCTTGAGTTTGATTAACGCCAACTCACCAATGACGTTCGATGACACCATGCTGGGGGCGCTCAAGGTCTATGCCCGCGCCGGTCAGGCGACCATCGTCACCCCGTTTTTGATTGCAGGAGCAATGGCCCCGGCCGCCGTCGGTGGCGTGCTGGCCCAGGCCCTGGCCGAAGGCATGGCCGGGATCGCCTTTACCCAACTGGTCAATCCCGGAGCACCATCGGTTTTTGGCCTGTTTTCCTCGACCATGTCCATGCAATCGGGAGCTCCCGCCTTCGGCACGCCTGAGCCGACCAAGGTTCTTTTGGCTGCCGCGCAACTGGTCCGTCGTCTTGGCGTTCCGTTCCGTTCGGGTGGCTCATTGTGTTCATCGAAACTGCCCGATGCCCAGGCCGCTTATGAAAGCGCCCAGTCGTTGTGGCCGGGCGTTATGGGCGGCGTCAACTTCATGTTGCACGGGGCCGGTTGGATGGAAGGCGGGCTTGCCAGTTCTTACGAGAAATTCATCATGGACGCCGATCAACTGGCGATGATGGAAGTGGTCTGCAGCGGTATTGATCTCAGTGAATCCGGCCAGGCCATGGACGCGGTGCGCGAAGTTGGTCCCGGTGGTCATTATCTGGGCTGTGCTCACACCCAGGCCAATTTTGAAACCGCGTTTTACCGTTCCTCCGTTGCCGATTATGAATCCTTCGAGCAATGGGAGCAGGAAGGCTCGCTTGATGCCGCCCAGCGCGCAAATGCGCAATGGAAGCATCAACTGGCTTCTTATCAGGAGCCGGATATTGACCCGGCCATCGACGAAGCCCTTAAAGCCTTTATCGCCGAAAAAAAGGCGGCGGTGCCTGACTCAAACATATAAAGTACAGACATGAAAAAGCGCGAAGGTGATCCATGGATGGCGGCTGACGATTTTGGTTGCACCCTGAAAGGTCTGGGCGTCAATGTGCTGGTCACTGATGTGGAAGTGGCGCTTGCTTTCCAGACGCAGGTTCTGGATGCCACCATTATCTATAGCGATCCGGATTTTGCCGTGCTCCGGCGCGGTGATGCCTTATGGATGCTGCACGCCGATCACACTTACAATGATCACCCGCTAACGGGTAGTTTGTCAGAGGATATTCCGCGTGGCATCGGCGCTGAATTGCGCCTCTATGATCGTGATCCCGATGATGCAGAGGCAAAAGCCCGCGATCTGGGTTACACAGTTTTGGCCGGTGCCATGGACAAACCGCACGGACTGCGCGAAGCTTTCATCATCGATGGCGACGGATATTTGTGGGTTCCTTCTGTGGCGATCCAAAAGGGAGAAAGCGCATGAGTGGTCGTGACGTAGCCGGGCGGGTTCGTGATTTCTGGTTTGGTGAGGAAGGGTCTGAAGTTTATGGCGCCAGCCGCCCCGAATGGTTTACCAAAGACCCCGTTTTTGATAATCAGATTCGTGAAAATTTTGCCGCCGATGTTGATGTCGCTCTGGATGGTGGTTACAGCGGCTTGATGAATAACCAGATGGATGCGCTGGCTCTGATCATCCTGCTTGACCAGTTTCCAAGGAACCTGTTTCGCGATACCGCCGCTATGTTTAGTGGTGATAAAAGGGCGCTGTCCTATGCCAATGAAGCGGTGCGCATGGGCTTTGATCAAAACCTCGCGCCGTCCCAGCAGATGTTTATCTATTTGCCATTCGAGCATTCTGAATCCCTGGATGACCAACTGCGCTGTATTGATATGTTCAAGGCGGCGGGAAACGAAGACCATCAGAAGTGGGCTGTTGCCCATCATGATATCATCGCCCGCTTCGGTCGCTTCCCCCATCGCAACATCGCCCTTGGCCGCGAAAGCACGGCAGAGGAGAAGGCTTTTCTCGAACAGCCAAATTCATCGTTCTAAGCATTAAAAAAGTGTCGCCAGTCTTTCCTTAAAAAGGTAAGGGTGGTCGATGGGATCAATTCGCGATAACTGGCTGAAAGAACGCATGGTCCGGCATGTGTCCGAAGTGCTGCGCCTGTCGTGGCCGGTTATTGTTGCGCGTTCGGGTGTCATGACCATGGCCCTGGTCGATACCATCATGGTCGGGCGTTTCAGCACCACAGAGCTTGGCTATCTTTCCATCGGGCTGATGCCCTTCATGCCGGTGTTTTTGGTTCTGCTGGGCATGGTCATGGGAACGGTAGTCATGACGTCGACCGCCTTTGGCATGGAAAAGTTTGAAGAATGTGGCGCGGTTTGGAGACGCTCCATGCCTTACGCCTTTGCCATGGGAATGGCCGGTTGTGTTGTCGCCATGTTTGGCCAACAGTTCCTATCGGCGGCGGGGCAGACGTCTGATCTGGCCGCAGGGGGAGGGCGGATCATGTTTATTCTTGGTTTAAGTCTGCCCGCCTATCTGGTGACCATTACCTCGTCGCTATTTCTGGAAGGCATCAAGCGGCCAAAACCGGCGATGCTGGCGATGATCGTCGCCAACGTTGTTAACGTCGCCTTAAACTGGGTATTCGTGTACGGCCATTTGGGTTTCCCGGCGATGGGGGCGGAAGGCTCCGCCATAACCACCGCCGTTGTCCGCTGGCTGCTTGCCTTCGCCATCGTCGCCTATATCCTGACCATGCACGATCACCATATTTTCGGTGTCAGGCTGGCCCCGGTCGGGGGTTGGAAAGCCTGGGCAGAGCAGCGCCGTGTCGGTTATTCCTCAGCCGCCAGTATCGGTGGCGAATCCATTGCGTTTGCCTGCGTCGGGTTGTTTGCCGGATGGTTGGGGAGCGTTCCACTTGCTGCCTATTCCATTGCCCATAATCTGATATCCATGGCCTTTATGGTTTCCCTGGGGGTTGCTTCGGCGACGGTGGTGCGCGTCGGCATTGCCCGTGGCCGTGGTGACAGGGCCGACCTACAACTTGCCGGTTGGACCGGGCTCGGCGTCAACGTGGTTTTCATGGGATTGATCGGATTGATGTTCGGCCTGTTTTCCAGTCTTCTGTCGAGCGCTTATTCCAATGACCCGGCGGTTATTACCGCCGCCGCCCCGCTGGTCGCCTTTTGCGGCATCATTATCATTGCCGATGGCGGTCAGGCAGTGATGGTCAATGCCTTGAGGGGCGCGGGTGGTATCTGGGCTCCCGCCTTGATCCAGAACTTCGCCTTCATGATTGTGCTGGCACCACTTGGCTGGTGGCTTGGAATTGCAAATGAGCGCGGCGCCATCGGCCTGTATGAAGCGATCTTTATCGCCACCATCCTGTCCTTGTTGTTACTCTCAATACGTTTTTTGAAGGTCAGCCGGAAGCCGGGTTCGTCAGGATGATTTCAAACCGGCATTCAGGTTGATAGGCTGGCCATGGGGCGTGTTGAGATAGGCCCGCCGCCAGGTTTCCGCCCGCGCGCTGACAGCTGCGCCATCGATGCCGCCCTTGCTGTCGATCAGTTTTTCCAGGGCTCGCGCCCAGTGCTGGTAATAGGTGTCGCCTAGATCGGGATCGCCAGCGGCCTGCGCCGCCTTGATTTCACTGGAAAAGGCCTCCGTCCATTCGGGCCATGTGAACAACCCACGGCGCGACAGCTCAACGGCTAGGGCAAAGGCCTGTGCCTCCCACGGCTCTTTGAAAACAGGGCCCTCGCCGTCATGGGGCTGTAGCGGCAGGGGGGGTATCATTGGCCCTCCAGATAAGGCTGCCACAGGTCGACAAGGACACTGTCGTGGGCGCTGGCATCCTGGCCCCATAATTCACGGGCTGCAAAGCGCACCGTATAAAGCGGTTCACCGCGCCGACCACCACCGTCTTCGGGGCGTAGGGCGTTGGCGTCAGCAAAAACATGGACGCCGCGATAAGCCTCAACACAACCCACATGACCGCGCACGTAACGGGGTGCCCGTGTGTGGCCCTGCGGTTGATTGTCTTTGGCCAGGACTTGCTGTCCGACTTTAAAGCGCGGCTCTATGGGTTCATCCATAAGGGTCGGGCCACCCGTCGCCAGGATTTCCCACGCCCGCCCGGCATCGACGGCGACGGGGGCCGGAATATCCAGGGACTTCCCGCTTTTCAGTTCCCCAGCCGTTATCAGGCCACTTTCCAGCAGTAAAGTTTCAAGCCCGGCCATCCAGGTTTCAAAATAGCTGTTGGCAAGATAGCGTTCTGGCTCCTGCCGTTCACGGGCATGGCGCGACATGTCCAGTGTCCAACGCCCAAGCATGCCGCAGGCCAGTGTTATAACCCAGGCGCGTTTCTCCCAGTCGGCGTGGAACAGGGGTTCTTCGCGTTCCGGCTCGGCATTGATGGGGCCGAAACCGGCGACGCCGCCCATATCGTGAGGGCCGTTCATGTGCTTTCCTCGGGGCTGGCGGCTTTCTCGACACCAATCATGGAGTTGCGGCTGGCAAGGCGTTCCAGTTCATCAACCGACCAACCTTCCGTCCCGTCGGGGCGTTCTGGCAGCACCAAGTAGCGCATCTCCGATGTTGAATCCCACACCTGAATCCGAACTTCGGGGTCGAGAGTGGTGCCGAATTCGGCGAGAACGGAACGCGGTTCGCTGACGGCTCTTGAACGATAGGGTGCCGACTTGTACCAGACCGGCGGCAGGCCCAGCACCGGCCAGGGGTAGCAGGAGCAGAGCGTACAGACGACAAGATTGTGGACGTGGGCGGTGTTTTCCACCACCACCATGTGTTCGCCCTGACGACCCTCATAGCCCATCTCGGCAATGGCCGCCGTCGCGTCATCAAGTAGCCTTGATTTGTATTCTGCATCGCTCCAGGCCCGGGCCACCACCTTGGCGCCGCAATGGGGGCCTACCTTGGTTTCGTAGGTTTCGATGATGACGTCCAGCACCGCAGGGTCAATGAGTCCCTTTTCGGTCAACAGGCTTTCGAGGGCTTTCACCCGCAGGGCGATTTCGCTGGGTGGGTCTGTGTGGTCATGGTCGCCGTCGTGAGGCATTAGCGGTTCTCCCTGCTGGCCAAGTCTAGCATGGTTGAGGAAACGGATTCCATGTTGAGGTTACCGGTTCGGCTTTTTTGACACCAGAACCGATACATGCCGCAGAACGTCTCGGGGTGGTTCTGCTCAAATTCGTGCCACAGGGCCGATCTGCAACTTGCCGGGTGGCAATTGTAAATACGCGCGGCGCCATCGGCCTGTATGAAGCGATCTTTATCGCCACCATCCTGTCGTTAATTTTACTTTCAGCTCGTTTTTTGAAGGTCAGCCGACCAGCAGATCAGTCTTGATGGCGTTCTGCTTGTCGGGTCCGTCGTGAATGGCGTAGCTGACGCCTTCTTTACTGATCTGAAAAATCCCGGTGGCCAGGGTTACATTGGTATCGGCGCTGGCATCGTCAGGGGTGCGAAGAATTTCTTGGGCCGGTTTGGATTCAAACAGAATACGGGTCGGCCCACCTTCCGCCAGCGCGCCCTGGGAAAGCAATTCATCGGCGCGGTCTTGACGCACTGATGTGGACTGGCCGATGGTTTGCGCCTTGTCCTTCAGTTCAGGTGAAACCAGATGATTGGCGTGGGCTGACGGGGTGTTGGTAACTTCCTTGATGGCGAAGTCACTGGCCGGGGCTTCGATTGAAAGCAATCGTCCTTCCGTGGCCGATCCCAGATTGTGATGAAAACCGCCAGCCCGGTCGGTCCGCTTGAGCACGTCAATGGCCGCGTCCAGGGACATGCAGTCAAGCACAGCCCGACAGATGAAATGGCGCGGTATGCCGGGTTTCAAATCATGGACAGTAATATCGTTTATGGTTTGCACAATGCCCGCATGATTGACCGCCATGGTGTGGCCGGGAATCATGCCCGGGTAGATAAAACTGTCAAAGCCCGGACAACCGTCAGGTTTGACCGAAATCCAGAAGCAATAGTCCTCAAATTGCCCGTAACCATCTTCGTTATGGGCAATGGTTGCCGGTTGATCGCCGGTGGCCGGAATGATCAGTGTTGTGCAGCTTTCGCCAAGGCCTAAGGCAATTTCTGGCGAGATATCATCGGGCCAGCGTAAGTCGCCGCGACAACTCCACAGAAAAGCACGATCGAACGGGATACCCATGCCATCGGCCATGCCCTCAAGTTCGCGAATATATGTCGGATAGGACTGACGCGTCGCCGCCAACATCTGGTCAACGTAATCTGAACCGCCCCAGCATTGCTCCAGCGCCACCAGCTCTTCAACGTGGACGGTCACCTTTTGTACGGTCTCGGCAATTGCCTCGCCGATTGTCCGCCCAACACTATAGGCATCACCCGATGCTGTTATTGTTCTTATTGTCATTGGAGTAATTTTCCCTTAGCCGCTGGACACTTTAACGCCGTATTCATGGCATGCATCCTCAAGCCATGTCCACAGATACTGGGCGAAGCTGCGGTGGACATACAGGTGATAGGTGGCGGCTTTGTTTTTTTTGTTTTCTGCGCTCTGGTGGATCAGTACGTGGGCCATGGACAGGGTCGACTGGGCGCACTGGCCGGGGCCGAAAGTACGTGGGTGCAGATCCAGTCCGCAGCCTTTCTTTAGCACGTCCCTTGCGTTGCCCCCTGACAGACAAAGGGTAAGGCGGCTGTCCGATACATCAAAGACGGCGGCGTGATGACTTTCCAGCGTCTTGCTTAAGGATGTAAGCAGTTTACTTGTTTGCTCTGCGGGCATTGTCAGCAGCCATTCGTCGGGGCCAAACCACAGGGCCTGCTTTTTACCCTTGGTTGTCACCGTGTTGGGATCGACGGGCAGGGCGAAGCCTAAGGCTTTTTGCGCTGCGTCACGGATTTTCTTGTTGGTCGGGTCGAGCCTGAGACCGATCTGCCCGTTTGCCGGCAGTTCGCTCAGTTCAACGCCGACAGGTTCTTCCTGCATAGCTCTGGCATTAAGGCCAAGGTGAGCCAGGGCGCTTTGCTTCATGTAGCTCTCAACCATCGATGCGGCTCCCTTCTTTATCGAAGAAGACAGGGTCTACAATTTCGCAGTCCATAGTCTTGTCTTCCATGGGGGCGTGGATGGTTTCTCCCATGCGGTTGCGGCCATCCTTGACGACGGCAAGGGCGATGGAGCGGCCCAAGGTGGCGCTGTAGTAGCTCGATGTCACATGGCCGATCATGTCCATGGGCGGGGCCGGTTTAAGAACAGATACCAGTTGCGCCCCTTCGGGCAGGACGTCCGCCGGGTTGGTCGTCAGCAAGCCAACCAGTTGCTTGCGGCCCTCGCGGACGCAATCGGCACGGTTAAGCGAGCGCCGCCCGATAAAGTCTTTCTTTTTGGAAACGATCCAGTCCATGCCCAAATCCAGTGGCGTCATGGTGCCGTCGGTTTCCTGGCCGACGATGATGTAACCTTTTTCGGCGCGCAGAATATGCATGGTCTCTGTGCCGTACGGGGTGATGCCGTATTTTTCCCCGGCATTCATCAGCGCCGTCCACAGGGCAAGGCCCATGTTGGCGGGAACGTTAATTTCATAAGACAACTCGCCGGTGAAACTGATGCGGAAGACCCGCGCCGGTATGCCACCGACCGTACCTTCCTTAAAGCTCATAAACGGGAAGGCTTCGGTGTCCAGATCAATGTCAGTTGTGAATTCGGCCATCAGGTCACCGGCCCTGGGGCCACAGATGGTCATGGTTGACCAGTATTCGGTAACCGAATTGCAGTAGACCTGAAGTTCCGGCCACTCTGTTTGCAGCCATTCTTCAAGCCAGCCTAAGACCTGGGCGGCGTTGCCGGTGGTTGTCGTCATGTGGAAGTGATTGTCGCCAAGCCGGGCGGTGACGCCGTCGTCCATGACCATGCCGTCTTCACCGAGCATCAGCCCGTAACGACACTTGCCGATCCCCAGTTTCATCCAGGCGTTTGTATAGATGCGGTTGATGAATTCCGCAGCGTCAGGGCCCTGAATATCAATCTTGCCGAGGGTGGAAGCATCAAGAATGCCAATGGCGTTGCGGGCGGCCAGACACTCCCGGTTCAGGGCATCCTGCATGGTCTCGCCGGGTTTCGGATAGTACCAGGGACGTTTCCATTGACCGACATCCTCGAACAAGGCACCGGCTTGCTCGTGCCAGTGATGCATGGCGGTTTGCCTGGCCGGGTCGGAAAACTCGCCAATATCGCGCCCGGCAAGAGCCCCGTAGGTGACGGGCGTAAAGGGTGGGCGGAAGGTGGTGGTGCCAACGTCTGCGATGGGTTGGTCAAGGGCCTGACCGAGTACCGCCATGCCGGGGATGTTGCCGGTTTTACCCTGATCGGGGCCCATGCCAAGGGCGGTGTAACGCTTGACGTGTTCGACCGATTGGTAGCCTTCACGGGCCGCAAGTTCGATATCGGCAACGGTGACGTCGCTATGAATGTCGACAAAGTGTTTGGCCCCAAAGCCCTTGGCGCGATCATCCTGATTGCTGGTGGGGACGACCCACAACGCCTGCAAGGGAGCTTCAAAAAGCGCGTCGGCAACGGGTTGCTTGTGGCGAGAGGGGCTGAACCCGGCGAGTTTCGCCGCCGCCTTTCCAGCGGCGTAACCACCTTTCAGGCAATCTTTCAGCGGGAATGTTCCGGCGCAGGTGCCAGCGGACTGCTCCTTTTGCACCGAAACTCCGGGTACGAAAGACTGAATGGTTTCATCGAAGCGGGCCTTGCCGCCTGATTGGGAATGCAGATGAACAACCGGATTCCAGCCGCCTGATGAGCCGAGCACGTCACAGTCTATTCTTTTTGACGGGCCGACGACGTTATCTCCGTCGGCAGACAGTTCGCTGATTTCGACGGCTTTGACGGCCATCTTCCCAAGCACGGCGGTGATCGCCCAACCATCGAGGACGCTGATATCGCGAGCCCGCACGGCATCAACCAGGGAACCATCCGGGTCGTTGCGCAGGTCGACGACGGCCGCGACGGTAATCCCGGCGTCGTCAAGGGCAAGGGCAGAACGATAGGCGTCGTCGTTGTTGGTGAAGATAACGGCCTTCTTTCCGGGACTGACGCCGTAGCGGATGACGTAAGAGCGCAAGGCTCCGGCCAGCATCACGCCGGGACGGTCGTTATTGGCGAAGACCAGCGGTCGCTCAATGGAACCAGTCGCCAGCACAACCTGCTTGGCGCGCACCCGCCACAGGCGTTCACTGCTATGGGATACGGGCCTTGATACATCAATATGTCGGCGCTCAACCAGGCCCAGGTAATTCTGGTCGTAATAGCCAAAGGCGGTGGTTCTGGTCAGAACCCGAACGTCCTCCATGGCGGTCAGTTCCCGGGTTGCGTCTTCGATCCACTCTACGGCCGGTTTGCCGTCGATGGTTTCATTTTCTGAAAGCAATCTGCCACCAAGCTCGCCTTCCTGATCGGCAAGAATAACACGCGCACCGCTGCGCCCGGCGGCCAGTGCTGCGGCCAGTCCACTGGGGCCACCGCCGACGACAAGAACGTCGGCATGTTCGTGCATTTTATCATAGGTGTCCGGGTCTGGCAGTTTTGGCGCGGTGCCAAGCCCGGCCGCATTGCGGATGATCCTCTCGTAAGCCATCCAGAAACTTTTCGGCCACATGAAGGTTTTGTAGTAGAAACCAGCAGGCAGCAGGCGGGCGGCCAGGGAATTGACAGCACCGATATCGAATTCCACGGAAGGCCAGCAGTTGACGCTTTTGGCGCTCAATCCATCGTACAATTCAATTTCCGTGGCTTGCAGGTTGGGGCGGGTGCGAGCCCCGTTTTCAAGCTGGACGACGGCGTTTGGTTCTTCCACACCAGCTGAATAAAGGCCACGCGGGCGGTGATACTTGAAGCTTCGGGCAAGGGCCTTAACCCCGTTTGCCAGCAGGGCAGAAGCAAGGGTGTCGCCCTTAAAGCCAGTATAACGCCGGCCATTAAAGGTGAAGGCGAGGGTCTTTGTTCGCTCGATGCGCCCGCCTTCGGCCAGTCTGTTGCGCGAGGTGCTCATTTCGGGGGGTTCTCCCCGATTTTGTAAGACGCGCCGAATTCATGGGTCGCCGTGTTGCGCTGCATATTGAACCAGCGGCGACAGCCATGGGCGTGATTCCAGCGCTCCAGGTAGTCACCCTTGGTGTTTTTACGCATGAACAGATAATCGGCCCACTCCTCGTCGCTTAGCGCGTCGGGATCTTTGGGGCGGACGATGTGGGCTTCCCCTCCGTAGGAAAATTCCTCTTCATCGCGTTCACCACACCAGGGACAGTTAATCAAGAACATCGAAAATTTCCTTCCCTAATGGGCAACGGCAGCAGCGCCGTGCTCGTCAATCAGTGCGCCGGTGGTGAAGCGCTCAAGGGCGAAAGGCGCGTTCAACGCGTGAGGACGATCCTGGGCAATGGTGTGGGCGAAAACCCAGCCGGAACCGGGCGTTCCCTTAAAACCGCCGGTGCCCCAGCCACCATTTACATAAAGTCCCTCAACCGGGGTTTTTGAAACAATCGGGCTGGCGTCAGGGCAGGTGTCGACAATACCGGCCCACTGGCGCATTAACCGGAGCCTTGAGAGGATCGGGATCAGTTTAGTGACGGCGGCCATTTGGTGCTCGACCACGGCCAGGGTGCTTTTCTGGGTATAGGAAATAAAGTGATCGATCCCGGCGCCCATGACCATCTCGCCACGGTCTGACTGGCTGATATAGGCATGGACGGCACCTGACATGACAACACAATCGAGCACCGGTTTAATCGGTTCGGAGACCATCGCTTGTAGCGGGAAGCTTTCAATGGGCAGGCGAAGACCAGCCATGGCGGCGACGTGGGATGTATGACCGGCGGTGACGATGGCGACTTTTTTCGCCTTGATGGTGCCGCGGGATGTTTCAACTCCGGTGACCGTGTCGCCATCGCGCAGGATGCCGGTTACTTCACATTTTTGGATGATATCGACGCCCCGGGCATCGGCGGCGCGGGCATAGCCCCAGGCAACGCCGTCATGGCGGGCGACGCCGCCGCGTTTTTGCAATGAAGCACCAAGAATGGGGTAGCGGGCGTTCTTCGAGCAATCGAGGATCGGCACCATGGCCTGGACATCAGCGGTGCTGAGCATCTCAGAATCGATACCGTTTAAGCGTATGGCGTTGACCCTGCGGCTGATTTCACGCAGGTCATGCAGGTTGTGGGCAAGGTTCAGCACACCACGCTGGCTCAACATGATGTTGAAGTTCAGTTCCTGGGACAGGCCCTCGTAAAGCTTCAGGGATTTATCATAGAGGCGGGCACTTTCATCCCACAGGTAGTTGGAGCGGATAATGGTTGTGTTGCGTCCCGTATTGCCGCCGCCGATCCAGCCTTTTTCGATAACGGCAACATTGGTGATGCCGTGCTCCTTGGCCAGATAGTAGGCCGTCGCCAAACCATGACCGCCGCCGCCAATAATAATGACGTCGTATTCGGGCTTCGGCTCAGGACTGCGCCAGGCCTGTTCCCATCCTTGATGATGGTCCATGGCGTTACGCACAAGACTGAAAATGGAATACTTCGACTTCACCCCGATATCTCCCTTTTAAGCTAGCGTATCACTCGCAGAGGGTGCTAATCCAGTCTATCCACGCTGCGACCTGGGGTGCCGGAAATACGACGATCCCGTTGCTGTTTAGCCCGGGTAGGCTCCATGCTTGGGAAGATCGTCGGAAAGTTCGTAATAATCGCCTTTGTCGTCGGTGAAAATATGAGATTTCGTGACCAGACCGGTAGCCCCGTCCAGGCTGCCCGCGGCAATGGCCATGTGAGCGGCATCCCTGTGGTCATAAAACAGGCTGGCGCCACATTCATGACAAAATCCACGGCGGGCTTCTTGCGATGACTGAAACCACTTCAATCCTCTTTCCTCTGTAAAGGTGAGGCAATCTTTAGGGGCACCGCTAAAAGCGCCGAAATGGCCGCTGGTCCTGCGACACTGGGTACAATGGCAATTGCTGACGGGGCGCAAGTTACCGATGATTTTGAAGCACACCGCACCACACAGGCAGCTACCAGTCGTGATTTTATCGTCCTGATCGTTCATTTTCCCCTCCTTTGACCCAGATGGGATCATTTTCTCCCAATAGCGCCCCACTGCTAGTCATGGCTCGACGCTGGATGCCGATTATGCGACTGAGTTAATGTGTTGACACGATATATATCGTTTTGATATATGCAAGCACGATATATATAAGGAATGGACACCATGGATGCAAAAAATCTGTGCCTGGGCGCACTGACTTGCGGCGATGCCAGCGGTTATGAAATCAAGAAAATGTTTGAAGAAGGACCGTTTGCCTACTTCCATCAAGTCAGTTTTGGTTCGATCTATCCGGCCCTGGCAAAGTTGTGTGATCAACAGCTGATCAGTATGCGTGAGGAAAGCCAGGAAGGCCGCCCCGATAAAAAGGTCTATTCCCTGACCGATAAAGGTCGCGAGGCTTTGAGAAAAGCCCTGAAGAAAACTCCTGCCGATGACAAGCTGCGTTCGGAAGTGATGGTCATGTTCTTTCTGGAGGAATTCCTTGAAGCCGATCATCTGCGCGAGGTGTTTGACCAGCAGCTTGAGTTTTACCGCACGCTGCTGGTCAAGGTTGAAAACCTGGATGATAGCTGTGTTCCTGCCAAGCGCCTTTTTGTGCGCGGGTTCGGGCGGATGCTCTACCGCAGTATCGTCGAATATATGGAAGAAAATGGTCATTTGCTTATAGGTGATCATCATGAAGCCTTGGCTAAAACAGGAACTGGCCAATGAAAAAATCCTTCATGATTGCCTTTGGCGTCGCTTTGGTTGCTTTTGTCTGGATCGTTTCGGGTCAGTTCACGGGCTATTCAGACGAACTTGACACCGCCTCGGGTTCAAAAACGCCAGAAAGCGAAAGCCTGACCCAGGTCAGAACCCGTCGTTCCATTGCCCGTATGCATGAAAGCTCGGTCGTGTTGTTTGGCCGTACCGAAGGGGTGCGCTCGGTTCAGATCAAGGTTGAAACATCCGGGCGTATTGTCGCGGTCCCCGGTGTTAAGGGGCAGGTCGTCAAAAAAGGTGATGTCATTGCCCGTATTGCCATGGATGACCGTCAGGCGCGCCTGAATGAAGCCAAAGCCATTGTCGATCGTTATGCCATCGCATTTGAAGCGGCCCAGAAGTTATCGAAAAAGCAGTTCCGCTCAAAAGTCCAGTTGTCGGCAGCCAAAGCCGACCTGGAAACCGCAAAAGCCAATTTACGCACGATGACCATCGATATTCGCCGCACCACCATTCGCGCCCCGTTTGAAGGGGTGCTCGATGATGTTGTTGTTGATATTGGTGATTTCGTTGCTGTTGGTACGGCCAGCGCCACCGTCGTAGACCTTGACCCAATTCTGATTGTTGGCGAGGTTACCGAAAAGGCCGCCAGCCGTCTTAGTCTGGGTGATGTTGCCACAGTTACGACGGTAGGAAGTGTGTCCAGAAAAGGGGTTATCACCTACATATCAAAAGTTGGATCGCCTTCAACGCGGACATTCCGGGTTGAAGTTGGTCTCGCCAATCCGGGCGGCGCCATTTCCGAAGGCGTGACGACAGAACTGAAACTGGAACAGGGGCGTATCAAGGCGCACTTTATCACCCCGGCTGTGTTGACTTTAAATGACCGCGGGGCGCTGGGCGTCAAGGTTCTGGGAACGGACAATGTGGTGCAATTTCACAAGGTGAAGATTGTCGATGACACGCCCGAAGGTATTTGGCTGACAGGCCTTCCCGAAGCTGCTGACCTGATCGTCGTCGGGCAGGAATTCGTTCGTTCCGGCCAGAAGGTTCAGGGCATCAAAATCTCCGGAGACCAGGCATCATGAACGCGATTATTGATGCGGCGGTCACCCATTCCAGGACGGTTCTTGCAGCCCTGGTGCTGATTTTGATCACCGGCACCAAAGCCTATATCGATGTGCCAAAGGAAGCGGACCCCGATATTAACATCCCGATTGTCTACGTGCAGATGGATCATGAAGGCATTTCGCCGGAAGACGCCGAACGCTTGCTCATTCGCCCCATGGAGCAGGAGCTTCGCGGTATCGAAGGTGTCAAGGAAATGAGCGCTACCGGTTACGAAGGCGGGGCCAGCGTGACCCTTGAATTTGATGCCGGCTTCGATTCCGACAAGGCGATGAGCGATGTTCGTGAAAAGGTCGATCTGGCGAAATCCGACCTGCCTGATGAAACCGAAGACCCGACCGTTCATGAAGTTAACTTCAGCCTGTTTCCGGTTATTCTTGTCACCCTCGCTGGTGAAGTTCCAGAACGCACATTGTTGCGGCTGGCTCGTGACCTGAAGGACGAGGTTGAAGCAATCGCCACAGTGCTGGAAGTGAAAATTGCTGGCGAACGCGAAGAAATGGTCGAGGTATTGATTGATCCGGTGCGGGTTGAAAGTTACGGCTTGTCGCCAGAACAGGCGGTTCAATTGGTCGCCGCGTCCAATTTGCTGGTTGCCGCAGGGGCACAGGATACTGGTCATGGCCGCTTCTCGCTTAAAGTGCCTGGGTTGCTTGAAACGACCAAGGATATCATGGGTCTGCCGATCAGGACTGATGGCGACGCCGTGATCTCTTTTTCCGACATTGCTGAAATTCGCCGCACTTTCAAGGATGCTGAAAGTTTCGCCCGCTACGATGGTCGTCAGGCGCTGGTTCTGGAAGTCACCAAACGGACGGGTGAGAATATTATCGACACCATCGAAAATGTCCGCCGTGTTGTTCGCTTGGCAAGGGCTGACTGGCCCGAACCTTTGAGGAACGCCGTGAAAGTTGGTTTCGCCCAGGATAAATCAAAAGATATCCGGATCATGCTCAATGATTTGCAGAACAATGTCATTTCCGCCGTTCTGCTGGTCATGGTCGTCGTTATCGCGGCCCTTGGCCTGCGCACCGCAGGGCTTGTCGGTATCGCTATTCCCGGCTCGTTCCTGACCGGCATTCTGGTTTTGACGAGCTTCGGCATGACCATCAACATCGTCGTCCTGTTTGGCTTGATCCTGGCTGTCGGTATGCTGGTTGACGGTGCCATTGTGGTGACCGAATTCGCCGATCGAAAAATGATCGAGGGTGAGCCTCGCCGTATTGCCTATGCGCTGGCAGCCAAACGTATGTCATGGCCGATTATTGCCTCAACGGCGACCACCCTGGCGGCCTTCTTGCCGCTTGTGTTCTGGCCCGGTGTGGTTGGCGAGTTTATGAAATTCCTGCCGCTTACCCTGCTTGCGACATTGTCGGCCTCGCTTTTGATGGCATTGATCTTTGTGCCGACACTGGGCGCCTTCATTGGCAAGCCCGGTAATGCCGATCACGATAAAATGACCCTGCTGGCCGGTAGCGAGCACCATGACCCTGAAGAAACCGGCGGCTTTACCGGTGGCTATATCCACATTCTTAAAATGGCTCTGAACCATCCGGCAAAAATTCTGATGGCAGCGCTTGTCCTGCTGGTCGGGGTGCAGGTGATCTATGGGACATTTGGCAAGGGAATTGAATTTTTCCCTGAAGTAGAGCCCGATTTTGCAAAAATTCAAGTCCGTGCCCGTGGCAACCTGTCGGTCTATGAAATGGATCGCCTGATGGGGGAAGTCGAATCCCGGGTATTGGAAATTGGCAAAGAGAAAGGCGAATTCGAAGGGGTTTATCTGCGCACCGGCAAAGAACAAAACAGCCAGGAAGCAGAAGACATCATCGGCATCATTTCGCTTCAGTTTAACGACTGGCAACACCGTCGCAAAGCCGATCAGATTCTGGATGAAATTGAAGACCGTACCGCCGATCTGGTCGGTATTATTATCGACAGGCGCAAGCAAGAATCCGGTCCACCGGTGGGTAAGCCTGTGGCCATTGAACTGTCATCACGATTCCCCGAATTGTTATCACCTGCCGTAGAAACCGTTTTGCAAGGTTTTCATTCCATCGAAGGATTGATCAATATTGAAGATTCGCGGCCGCTTCCCGGTATTGACTGGGAATTGCGGGTCGACCGTGCTCAGGCGATGAAATTCAATGCCAGTGTCGATGTTGTCGGGCGGGCCATAAAGATGGCCAGTACCGGTATCAGGCTGGGTGGCTATCGGCCCAATGATGCTGACGAGGAAATCGATATTCAGGCCCGTTATCCGGTTCAATACAGGACCATCAATCAGCTTGACCATATTCGCATCAATACGGAATCGGGGCGCGTTCCGATCAGCAACTTTGTTAAGCGGATCGCCAGACCCAAGACAGGCACCGTCCAGCGCACCGATGCCCGGCGCGTGATGACGGTCAAGTCAGATGTCGTCGATGGCATGCTTCCCGCAGACAAGGTTCAGGAACTGCAATCCTGGCTTGAAAATGCCCAACTGGACCCAAGGGTCGAAATTGCCTTCAAGGGTGAGGACGAGGAGCAGAGACAAGCCCAGGCGTTCCTCGGCAAAGCCTTCATGGTGGCGCTGTTTATCATGGCGATTATTTTGGTCACCCAGTTCAACAGCTTCTATTCGGCGTTGTTGATCCTGACCGCCGTGATCATGTCGACCATTGGCGTGTTCATTGGCCTGCTGGTGACTGGGCAACCGTTCGGCATTATCATGAGCGGGGTCGGCGTCATTGCCCTAGCCGGGATTGTCGTTAACAACAACATCGTCCTGATTGATACTTACGATCGTTTGAAGGAAACGGCGGAGAACGCCCGCGAGGCGATCTTGCGCACCGGCGCCCAGCGTTTGCGTCCGGTTTTGCTGACGACGATCACCACCATGCTTGGCCTGATGCCCATGGTCACCGGCGTCAATATCGATTTTATCGCCCGTGATGTCAGTATTGGCGCACCATCCATGCAGTGGTGGTCACAGTTATCGACGGCAATTGTCTTCGGTCTTGGCTTTGCCACGGTGCTGACGCTGGTGGTGACGCCGTGCGCCCTGATGATCAAGGACAACGTTCACGGCTGGCTGGAACGCAGGCGTCAGGACAAGGCGGTGCCAAGTAAGGTTTGAAGGTAAGGGGTCTTCTCGTTGTTAAAATAACGCGATAAGGTGTTGTGTACTTTCAGTAGAAAAAAGAAACACTAATGCCTCCACACCAGTCTGCTTCCGACATCCAGTCAATTGATTTCCTTGACCTGTTTCAAGCCTGCTTTGAGACAAGTGGCAGCATCATGGGGATATCGACCCTGGAGGATGGTCGCCAAATCGATGTCAACGAAGCCTGGCTTATCTCGTTTGGCTACAGTCGTGATGAAGTCATTGGTAAAACCGTTGATGAAGTAAACATCTGGGCCAGCCTCGATGATCGCCAGGAAATGGTCGAACGGCTTGAAAAAGACGGTTTCGTCAAGAATTTTGAGACGACCCTGCTAAATAAATCGGGGGATCCTGTTTATTGCGTGATGACCATCTCGCAATTTGAAACCCCAACAGAGACCTACCTGCTGTTTTCCGCTCACGACCTGACGAAAGGGAAAATGCTGGAAGCGGAACTCAGAACCCTGACAACCAAGTACCAAGCCGCCACAAGTCAGGCCAAACTGGCGTATTGGCGCTGGTCGTTCAGCGAACAGAAAATAACCGATTGGTCCGATAACTATAGGGACATCAACAGCTTCAATGGAAATTTACCGATAACATATAAAGATATGCTCGGTGTGATCCATCCTGATGACCGGGCCCTCGTTCTTGAAACATACGAAAAAGCGGATATCGTCCCGGAAGGCTTTGACGTTGAGTATCGAACCATCAATGACAAAGGAGATGTCCAATGGATAAGGGAACTTGCCGAGGTTGAATACGGCGAAACCGGTGATGCCGTCGCCCATATAGGATTCATTCAGGACATCACCGAAGCCATTAACGCCCGTGAAGAACTGAACCTGTTAAATACGGAATTGGAAAAACGCGTTCTGGAACGCACCAAAGAGCTGAAAAATTCAAAGGAAGAAGCTGAAATGGCTAACCATGCCAAATCGGAATTCCTGGCAAACATGAGCCATGAGTTGAGAACGCCACTGAATGCGATCATTGGCTTTGGTGAATTCCTGAAATACATGCCCGAAGATGATACGAAGGAAAACCGAGATCAGTACATTGATCACATCATCGATAGTGGGCGGCATCTTCTTGGCTTGATTTCGGAAATTCTCGATCTGGCAAAGGTGGAAGCGGGTTCGGTGAAACTGGTATCCACAGATTTTCCGTTGCTTGAACGGATGGTCGAATGCTCATCGTTTATTGAAAACCAGGCCGAAGGAAAAGCCATCACACTTGATATAAATTGCACATGTGATGCTGAATTGCTTGTTCATGCAGACCCGGGCCGGATACGTCAGGTGGTGATCAATATTTTGTCAAACGCCGTCAAATATACCCCGGGCGGCGGCACCATCACCATGACCTGCGAAAAACGCCCTGAACAGGGTATGGGACGCTTGTCCATCAAGGATACGGGCAGCGGCATTCCTGAATCCTTCAAGCCCTTTATTTTCCACCCCTTCGCACGCAACAGCGTGGTGGCGGAAAAAATTGAAGGCACGGGTATTGGCTTATCAATCGCCCGCGAACTGATGTTACTGATGAAGGGGGACATTGGCTTTGAGAGCACCCCCGCCGAGGGTTCGACATTCTGGATCGATATCCCCTTGGCGTCAGATTAAAGCCCGGCCAGCTTGTCACCATCGCCGGGGCGGGTCATGGAAAAAACGTTCTCCACACAGGCATAGTCTTTATAGCCAAGCCTTGAGAGCAATTTCAGTTTGGCATTGTCGATCATGCCATCTGTTAGTACGGCTTCGTCAATGTGGATTCCGACAACCTGGCCAATGACCATGGTGTTGGGTTGATCCGGATTGTTGGTGGCAAGGTCGATGATGTCGACCAGTGTGCATTCCATATTGATCGGTGATTGACCGATTCTGGGTGGTTTAATCAATTGTGATGGTTCGGGTGTCAGGCCTGCCAGGGCAAATTCATCTTCTTCGGGCCCGGCTGGCTGGCTGGTGATGTTCATGGCTTCGCGTAAATCCCAGGTAGCGACATTGACGACAAATTCGCGGCCCTGACGAATGTTCGTCAGCGTGTCCTTGGGTCCATGGGGCTGGGTGCCGTTGGTGCTGTACATGACTTGCGGCGGGCTGGATGCGACGCCATTAAAAAAGCTGTAGGGGGCGATATTTGTGATGCCGGCGGCACTGATTGTTGAAATCCAGCCAATGGGCCTGGGGGCGACACAGGCCTTGAACGGATCATGGGGCAGATTATGTTCATTAGTGCTAGTATCATAAAACACGGGCGGTTCCTTGCCATATACTTAAGTCGTCACGGAGGATCATACAGATGATCAAAGGCTTACACCACAATGCGTACCGTTGCCGGGATTCAGAAGAAACCCGCGCATTTTACGAGGACTTTCTTGAATTGCCTCTGGCCGACGTCTTTCCCATCAAGGAAACCAAGACGGGCCGTACGACTCACGCGTTACACAGTTTTTTCAGATTGGGCGATGGGTCTTTTCTGGCTTTCTTTGAAGTCCCAGATACCCCGTTCGACTTTAAGGAACAGCACGATTACGACTTGCACATTGCCCTTGAAGTTGATGAAGAAACCCTGGACAGGATGTTGGCAAAAGGCAAGGACGCCGGAATTGAAACCCGCGGTGTGGCCGATCACAAGTTTATCCGTTCAATCTATTTTCGCGACCCCAACGGTTATGTCATCGAACTTACGACACCGGTTGAAGGGTTCACGCCAAAGACTGAAAAAGAAGCTCACGAGGCATTGACCCGGTGGCAGGACAGCAAGACCTGGTAGCTCAGGGTGTTTCGCTATCCCCGGGGTCTTCTTCTGATAAAGGGCTTTCGGCCATTTTCTGGCGATACATTCTTACACTAAAGGGAATGGTCGCCAAATAGACCAGCAGAACGCACGACAGTGTCGTCCACGGTGCGCTGACCAGGGCGGTGACAAACGCGCCGGAAATAATCATTGCCGGAAGAACCTGATTTGATGGCACCTTGATTTTCTTGAACGAGAACGTCGGTATGGAACTGACGACCAGGGCGGCGACACCAATCAGGAAAAACGAGACGACCATCGGTTGGCGGAAAAAATCATCACCAAACTGAAACGACAAAATCATCGGCGTCAGCACCAGTCCGGCAGCAGCAGGGGCAGGGGTTCCAGAGAAGAAATTCTTCGTCCATGATGGCAGATCTTCATCTTCGAGCATGGTGTTGAAGCGGGCCAGCCTGAGCGCCATGGAAATCGTGAACAGCAAGGCCAGCATCCAGCCGAAACGGCCCGCATCCTGCATCGCCCACAAGTACAGCATCATGGCCGGGGCAACTCCGAAGCTCAGGAAATCGGCCAGTGAGTCGAGCTCGGCGCCAAATTTGCTGGCCCCTTTGAGAATGCGGGCGATACGACCGTCCAGGGCGTCAAGGATGGCGGCGGCGAGAATGGCCAGGGCGGCAGGTTCCCACCTGTCATCAAGGCCGAAACGGATCGCCGACATACCGGCAGAGATGGCCAAAATGGTCAGGAAGTTGGGGATCATCTTGTTGATGTGAAGCCACTCGGGCCGTTTGCGGCGACCAGCCATGATGTTACCCTTTAACGAACAGCACCCGTGCGCGCCGCTTCGGAGGCGTTCACATCGGCAATAATGGTTTCGGCGGCGACGGTGGTTTGTCCGACGCAGACCAATGGTTCGACACCCTTTGGCAGATAAACATCGACCCGGCTGCCGAAACGGATCAGACCGAAGCGTTCACCGGCGGTGACGTTTTGGCCTTCTATGATATCGCATTTTATGCGCCTGGCGACCAACCCGGCGATCTGCACGAAAGCGATATCGTGATTGTCGGTTGTCGTCATACGAATGCTCATGCGTTCGTTGAATTCACTGGCTTTGTCCAGGGATGCATTAAAAAAACGGCCCGGACGATAGGATACCCGGCTGATGGTTCCATCCATGGGAACCCGGTTCACATGCACATTGAAGACATTCATGAAGACACAGACACGCGGTCTCTCTTCGTCTCCCATATCCAGTTCGGGGGGTGGTACGGCACTGTCTATTAATTGTACGACACCGTCGGCAGGGCTGATCACCAACCCGGTCCTGGTCGGGCTGACCCGATCCGGATCGCGAAAGAAGTAGGCGCACCACGCGGTTAAAACCACACCCATCCAACCCAGGGGCTCGGCCAGCATAAACAGGCCGACAGCAGCGGCGGCGAACAGGCCGATAAAAGGCCATCCTGCAGGGTTGATCGGAACCATGACGATCTTCAGCAAATCAGTATCTTCCTTTAAAAATTAAATCGCGCCATCCAGATTACTGGTTTTCCGGTAATTTGAAAATCTGGCCGGGATAAATAAGATCCGGATTGCCAATCTGATCCTTGTTGGCTTCAAAAATAATTGTGTAGTTGATGCCCTCGCCGTAGCTGGAGCGGGCAATACGCCACAGGCTGTTACCCGGCTGAACGACGATGGTACCTTCCTTCATTTCTTCCTTCATTGGTTCAGCGCGCGAGAACGGGAATTCGACCCGTTGAATGACCTTGCTGGCGTTATCAACCTGATCGGCGCGCAGGGTGTACAGGCCGGGTTTGACCGGTTCATCAGGATTCATGGACCAGTTGCCACTTCCCTGTCCATTGTCGGGGCCGGTTTTGGCGTGGCCGATAAAACGGTTATTCAGATAGATCTGAATGGTCGCTCCCGGTTCGGCGCTGCCGCTGATCGAAAGGCTACCCTGGTCGTCATAGTCGACGGCATCAACGCTTAGTTTGATGTTGCTTTCGCCACCGGGTTTTTGCAGTACGGTGGTGGTTCCGTCCGGATTCATTTTCATAGCCAGAACCTGGCTGTCACCCGTGCGCCCTGCGATATCCTGGCCAGCTTCGGGAACGATGACGACAACGTCTTCCAGCGACATCACCGGGTCACGTGAATCGACCAGCATTTTCAGGCGCAGGGTGTGGGTTCCGGGTTTCAGTGGTTGTTCGGGAACAAACACCCATTCGCCCCGGTCGTCGGCCTGAACGCGACCAAATTCAACATCGTTATCAAGATTGACGACTGTGCTTGCCGGCATGGCGCGCCCGGCAATAACCGTGTCACCATTCGGGTTGACCCGCACAACATCAAAAGTCGGCGGTTCAAGTTTGGTCTGTTCCGCCTGTTTGGGCTCCGCTTCAGGTTTTGTCTCCTGGACAGCCGGGGGCGGCGCTTCCTCGGGCTGCTGAGGCATGAAGTTCAGGCCAATAGCAACCGCGACAGCAACGACGCCGAGCAAAGCAATAATTATAAATGGCCTGTTCAAAGCTTTCCCCTGAGTAAATTTCCGGTAGCGAATCAGAAGAATTAGATTAGTACGGGGGTGGTTCAGGCGCAATATGAGGGTCGAAACTCAATACAAATCGTCATCACCCGTTTTCTTCTTCTTTTTGACCTGGTTTCGGATCGCCCGCAGGCTGCGCAGATAAACGATGACCGCCGCCAGATCATCCTTTGTCCATTTTGAAGTCGTGTTGGTGACGTTTTCTGCCATTCCGCCACCGACAAAATCCCCATCGGGCAACATGCCGATTGTGAACAGGGCCTTAAGGTCCGCATCCGGCCATTTGCCAATGCCGGTTTCCTTATCCGGGGTGATATTGGGCATGATTTCGCCGCCGGGACCATCTTTGGTTCCCGCCATATGTTCGTGGCGCTGAAAGCCGCCAAGCCGGTCTCGCGGGGTGTGACATTCACCACAATGGCCCAGGGCCTCGACCAGATAGGCGCCGCGGTTCCAGTCATCCCCGCGCCCCGGTACCAGCGGCATTGTTCCGGCGCTGAAATTTACGGCTTTCCATGGCCCGACCATAAAACGCGAGCCAAAAACCAGACCTGCCTGATGCTCCTTGTTGGCAACGGCGACGGGGGACAAGGAAAAGATATAGGCTTTGATATCGAGAATATCTGCGTCGGTCATCCTGCTGTAGGAGGTATAGGGAAAAACCGGGAAGTAATTTTCATCCTTGGGGTTTTTGCCGAAACGCAAGGCGCGCAGGAAATCCGCGTCGCTCCATTTTCCGATGCCGAATTCCTTGTCCGGGGTGATATTGGGACTGAAGTAAACCCCAAACGGGGTTTTCAGTTCGCGGCCACCGGCAAGCGGCGCGCCTTTGTTTTTTTTGTCCGTGTGACAGCCCAGGCAACCGGCGACATCGAACAGGTAACGCCCGCGCTCGATATGTTCAGTCGATTGGGTCGCCAACAGGTTTGACGGAAGCGCCAAAGCCAGCGCTCCCGCCAGAAGCCATGTGCGAATGTTACTTCTCTTTTTTCTTACGGAAATTTTCGTGACAGCCTTTGCACGATTTACCTAGCGCCCCGAAGGCCGGGCCAAAGGTGCTCATGTCGAAATCGTGGGCAACTTTCGACAAATTCAAAGCAGCAGCCTGGAAAGCAGCGACGGCCATGGTGAAGTCAGCAGGTTTCTCCCAAATCGTCAAAAGGGCTCCGGTTTCGCCGAAATCCGAACCTTTCGGGAAGATATGTGGAACGACTTTAGATATCTCATACATGGTGTGGGCAAGCGGGTCTGCGTGACTGGAAGAGGCTTGCCCTTTCAGGACAGCGGCCAGTCCGCCCATGGTGCCGCCAACCGCTTTCATCACCGACTGGCGGAATTTGATTTCATGGCTGTCGGCGTGGGCGCTCTGTCCCAGGCCGATGCTCAGAAGTACGGCTGCAATAGCGGCATAAAAAACACTGCGAATGGATATGGTCATTTGAATTTACCCTTAATTTAGGTTTTGAGTACACTTTCCCGTTGGTGAGTAGAATTTCACCTTTTTCGCCGCTTCAAAACAAGCTTTATTGTCGCCAATAACAAACAAGTGACCGGCTATCAAGACAGTCATGGACATTCTACTGGGCAGGAGTATTTTATAAGGATGACTGAAATATCAACCCTTTGCGTTTTTTGCGGATCGCGGGCCGGTCTTGATCCGGCCCATGAAACCGCTGCCCGGCGCCTTGGTCACGCCATTGCCGATCGTGGCATTGGCCTGGTTTATGGCGGTGGCGATATCGGCCTGATGAGTATTGTCGCCCGCGCAACCCTGGAAAACGGCGGCCATGTCACCGGCATTATGCCGAAATTCATTCAGGATTTTGAAGTCGGCAATCCGGGCCTTAGTGAACTGATCGTTGTTGAGAGTATGCACGAGCGAAAAGCCCTGATGTTTGAAAAGTCAGACGGCTTTGTTTCTCTTCCGGGTGGTCTGGGAACCCTTGACGAAACCATTGAGATGATTACATGGAAGCAGTTGCAACAACACAGGAAGCCGATTGTGCTGGTCGACATCAATCAATACTGGCGGACGCTTTTGGAACTCGTTCAGTCCGTTGTCGATAGTGGTTACGGCCATCACGGCATCGCCGACCTGTTTAGCGTCGTCGATGATGTGGACAAGGTTTTCGACGCGCTTGCAGCGGCCCCCGAGCCGGATATCGAAGTCCTGACCAGTCACCTTTAGATTTATTGTTGGAGAAGGCCGTCATGGCAAAAATCAAGGTCGCGAACCCGCTCGTCGAACTTGACGGTGATGAAATGACCCGCATCATCTGGGCTTTCATCAAGGACAAGCTGATTTTGCCTTATCTTGATGTCGATCTTAAATATTACGACCTGTCGGTTGAAAAACGTGACGAAACCAACGACCAGATCACCATTGATGCCGCCAACGCCATCAAGCAATATGGCGTCGGTGTCAAATGCGCCACCATCACGCCTGATGAAGGACGCGTCGAAGAATTTGGTTTGAAGGAAATGTGGCGCTCGCCCAACGGCACCATCCGCAACATTCTCGGCGGAACGGTTTTTCGCCAGCCGATCCTCTGCGGCAATGTGCCCCGGCTGGTGCCGGGCTGGACCAAACCCATCGTCATTGGCCGTCATGCATTTGGTGATCAGTACCGGGCCACCGATATGGTTGTCGACAGGCCCGGCGCCCTGACCATGACCTTTACCCCGGCCGATGGAAGTGAACCAACCGAACACACCGTTTTTGATTTCCCGGCAGGTGGGGTCGCCATGTCCATGTATAACCTGGATGAATCCATTCGCGGTTTCGCCCGCGCCTGCATGAACTACGGCCTAAATCTGGGCTGGCCGGTGTATCTGTCGACCAAGAACACGATCCTGAAAAAGTATGACGGGCGCTTCAAAGACCTGTTTCAGGAAATCTTCGATGCCGAATTCAAGGACAAGTTCGCAGCAGCCGGCATTATCTACGAGCACCGCCTGATCGACGACATGGTCGCCTCCGCCATGAAGTGGGAAGGCGGTTATGTATGGGCCTGCAAAAACTACGATGGCGATGTGCAATCTGACACCGTCGCCCAAGGGTTCGGCTCGCTGGGGCTGATGACATCGGTTTTGATGACCCCCGATGGCGATTGTGTCGAGGCCGAAGCCGCCCACGGCACCGTCACCCGTCATTTTCGCCTGCACCAGCAGGGAAGGGAAACCTCGACCAACCCAATCGCCTCAATCTTTGCCTGGACCCGCGCCCTGCATTACCGCGGTGAATTCGACGGCACGCCTGATGTTACGGATTTTGCCGCAGCGCTTGAGAGAGTCTGCATTGAAACTGTCGAGGCCGGTTACATGACCAAAGACCTCGCCCTCCTGATCGGCCCCGAACAAGGCTGGATGACAACCCAGAACTTCCTCGCCAAACTGGACGAGAATTTACAAAAGGCGATGGGGTGAGGCCTGACAGTCTTTTATTGAACATGAAATCCAATCATGGAGAGGGGTTCTAGGTGCACTGGGTAAACGTGGCCATTATTCTATGCATCGGGAACTTCATTTCGTGGATGGTCGCCATGTACGTAAAGGACGCCGTTTCGGGCCTTATTGGCCACGTTATTTTCAGCACCCTTGGCGCTTTTATTGGCGGGTATTTGTCCCTGCTGATCTTTCCCCAATACGGAACCGCCGCCATGATCCCGGCAGCCTTCGTTGGCTCGGGCCTTCTGTTATATTTGGTGCGCTTCAGAAAATGGAAAACCCACGAAAATTCCCGGTAAACCGTCACCCCGGATCAAGTCCGGGGTGACGGTTTATATCGGGCTAGCCAATAATCCCGTTCAACGTAGTGCTGGGGCGCATGGTGGCGGTGACTTTTGTTGGGTCGGCGTGGTAGTAGCCGCCCAGGTCGACGGGTGCGCCTTGGGCTTGCAGGAGTTCTTCGGTTATGGCCGCCTCGTTCGCCGCCAATTGTTCGGCGATGGGTGCGAAGTGGGCTTTTAACTCCGCGTCCGCGTCCTGTTCGGACAGGGCCTGTGCCCAGTACAGGGCGATGTAGAAGTGGCTGCCACGGTTATCGATCTCGTTTACTTTTCGTGATGGAGACTGGTTGTTGTCGAGCAGTTTTTCCGTCGCTGCATCAAGCGCCTTGCCGAGCGTGGCGGCTTTCTTGTTGCCCGTGACCGTGCTCAGGTGTTCAAGCGAAGCGCCGAGGGCGGCAAATTCGCCAAGCGAATCCCAGCGCAAATGGCCTTCTTCAACCAATTGCTGAACATGTTTCGGAGCCGAGCCACCGGCCCCCGTTTCAAACAGGCCGCCACCGTTCATCAACGGCACGATGGACAGCATCTTGGCGCTGGTGCCGACTTCCATAATCGGGAACAGGTCGGTTAGGTAATCACGCAACACATTGCCGGTGACGGAAATTGTATCCTCGCCTTTGATGATCCGTTCAAGCGAGAAGCGGGTGGCTTCGATCGGTGACATAATATGGATTTCAAGGCCACTGGTGTCGTGATCGGGCAAATAGGCTTCCACCTTCTTGATCATTTGGGCGTCATGGGCGCGGTTTTTATCGAGCCAGAACACGGCCGGACTGCCAGTCGCCCGGGCACGGTTCACCGCCAGCTTGACCCAATCGCGGATCGGCGCGTCCTTGGCCTGACACATGCGCCACACATCACCGTTTTCGACGTCGTGGCTGAGCAGGGTTTCACCGCCTGCGTCAATAACGCGAATCACGCCGCTACCGGGGGCTTTGAATGTTTTCGGGTGGGAGCCGTATTCTTCGGCCTTTTGCGCCATCAACCCGACATTGGGAACGCTGCCCATGGTGACCGGATCAAAGGCGCCGTTTTCAATGCAAAATCTGATGGTCGCATCATAAACACCGGCGTAGCTGCTGTCGGGGATCACGCATTTGGTATCGGCCTCGCTGCCATCGGGGCCCCAACCCTTGCCACCGGCACGAATGATGGCCGGCATGGAGGCGTCGACGATGACATCGCTGGAGACATGAAGATTGGTCAGTCCTTTGTCGGAATTGACCATGTAGAGTTCCGGCTGGTTTGCCATGCAGGACGCAAGGTCGGCCTTAATCGCCTCTTTTTGATCATTTGGCAAGGTTTCAACTTTCGCATAAAGGTCGCCAAGGCCGTTATCGGCATCAACGCCAATCGTGGCGAAGGTATCGGCGTATTTATCAAAGACCTCTTTAAAGAACACACTGACCAGATGGCCGAAAATAACCGGGTCGGAGACCTTCATCATGGTGGTTTTCAAATGCAGTGAGAACAAGACACCCTTTGCCTTGGCATCGGCGATTTGTTCGGCGTAAAAGGCGCGCAAAGCCTTGACGCTCATCACGGTGGCGTCAGCCACCTCACCTTCGATCAAGGGCAATGATTCCAGCAAGACGGTGATCTCACCGTTGCCATCGACATATTCAATGCGGGAATCGCCAACCGATGGCCCCGATATGGTCACCGATTTCTCGTTGGACCGAAAATCGCCTTCGCTCATGCACGATACGTGGGTTTTAGAATCCGTGGCCCATTTCCCCATGCGGTGAGGGTTTTTGCGGGCAAACGCCTTGACGGCCAGCGGCGCGCGACGGTCGGAATTACCTTCTCGCAGGACAGGGTTGACGGCGCTGCCCTTGACTTTGTCGTAGGTCGCCTGAATTTGTTGCTCAGCGTCGTTGCGGGCTGATTGCGGATAGTCGGGAATGTCATATCCCTGGGCCTGCAATTCCTTGATCGCGGCCTCAAGCTGGGGAATGGAGGCGCTGATATTGGGCAGTTTGATGACGTTGGCCCCCGGTGTCTTAACCAACGCGCCCAGTTCGGCCAGATCATCGTTCTGGTGCTGCTCGGGGGTCAGTTTTTCAGGGAAATGGGCGATAATCCTTCCGGCAAGTGAAATATCGCGGGTGTCGACATCGATGTCGGCGGCGCTGGCAAAAGCCTGAATGATCGGCAGCAACGAGCCGCTGGCCAGTTGCGGTGCTTCATCGACCTTGGTGTAAATAATGTCAGGCATGTATTTAGACTCCTTGGGGGGGCTTGCAGTCATTAATGTAGGGGACGTTTTATGCCATTTTAAGGGACAATACAAATGACCTGCGTCAGTCCGTCCCGTTGTCGTCATAAAAGGACGTTTCCCCTTGACGGGCACCACGCAATCCCTTAAAAACCGCGCTCCTGTTTAATATTTGAATTTAGGATCGATCCGATGGCAAGACGCTGTGATTTAACGGGCAAAGGCGTTCAGGCTGGCAACAATGTCAGTCACGCTCACAACAAAACACGCCGGCGCTTCCTGCCAAACCTGCAGGACGTTTCGATCTTGAGCGACGTTCTTGGCAAACAGGTGCGTATGCGCCTGGCAGCCAAGACCCTCCGTACAATCGAACACAATGGTGGTCTGGACAAGTTTTTGCTTGGAACCTCCAACACAAAATTGACGGCGGAAGCTGTCGTTCTTAAGCGCCAGGTTAAAAAGGCGATGGAAAAGGCTGCGGCATAAATTAACGACCGCCCCAAGTTTCCCAGATAAAAAACAAGGCCTGCCAATTGGTGGGCCTTGTTTTTTTTAGGCCACAGAACAGGTATGGTGCTCTATGTCCCGAACTATCAAACGAATATGGATTGTCTACGCCGTTCTCAGCGTTCTCTTTGGCCTGTATGCGATAAGCGAAGACGGTGATGTTTTCGCCTGGTTTTTACGGCTGTTGTTACCGCACCTTGGTTTTATTATGTGGTACGCCTTTAATGCCGATAAAGATTAGGGCAGAAAACCTTTAAGATAATCAGGGAAAGCAATGCCCTGCCTTAGTTTTGGATCATCTTCGGGGGCGGCAAACTTACTGACAATTGGCAAGACGCCAGCCCAGCAATCAACTTCATCGTAATCTTCCTCATCATCAACCGGTGGTTCGTTACGAATTTTCGAGGCGGCTTCCTCGATTTCCATGACGATCACCGTGGTCGCTTTCAATTCTTTTTCGGTATTGCCGCGAACGTCTTCCCAGCGACCGGGGAACAGGTGTTCAAACATGTCGAACAGGGCCTGTTCCTTTTCATCGCGTCCTTCAATTGCATGACAAGTGCCAAAGGCCATGGCGCTGCGGTAATTGACGCTGTGATGAAATGGCGAGCGGGCCATGACGAAACCGTCAAACTGGCTGACCGTAACACAGGCGGGCGCACCGTCTTTCAGGGATTTAATCATCCGACTGGCGCTTGAGCCGTGCCAGTACAGGTGGTTGCCCTTGCGCCATTGAATGGTCGGCGTCACATAAGGCTGGCCGTCGATGACGAAACCCACGTGACACATGGGCATGGAGTCAAAGGCGGCATGGACGGTTTCAAAATCATATGCGGCACGTTGATGGGCCCGTTTAAGCTTCGAGCGCGTTCCCGGTTGATAACTGGTCATGACTGTTTGTCCCCTTCCCAAGGTTGTTTATAAAAAAATGCTTGAAAAGCAGACCGGTTGAAAGGTCCATTTTTGATGATTTTATGGGGCCAGTGCTCTTAAGCAGGCGAATAGACGCCGCGCAGGTTTGGAACTTGCTTGAATTTATCGGTGACACCGATAACCGTTTCCGCCCCGCCCAGAAACAGGCTGCCATCGGCAGGCATTTGCTTGCAAATTCTGTCGAGTATTTGGGCCTTGTCGGACTGCTCGAAATAAATCAGCACGTTGCGACAAAAAACCACATCGAAGTGGCCAAGACCGGCGAAACCATCAAGCAGGTTAAAGTGTTTGTAGGTGACCATTTTACGAATGTTTTCGCTGATCTTCCAGTTGGCGTCTTCTTGAGTGAAGTATTTCAAAAGCGTCTGGATTGGCAAACCACGCTGAACTTCAAACTGGCTATAAAGTCCCGCTTTGGCTTTGTTCAGGGCCTCGTTGGAGATATCGGTGCCGATGATTTCAACTTTCCAACCGGCTAGTTGGCTGGCCATTTCCATAAGGATGATGGACAGTGAATAGGGTTCCTGGCCTGTAGAGGCGGCGGCGCACCAGATGCGCAACGATTTGCTGGCGGCGCGATTTTCAAGAAGCGGCGGCAGGATGTTCTCGCGAAAGCGGTCAAAAGGCCCGATGTCCCGGAAGAAAAAAGTCTCGTTGGTTGTCATTGCCTCGGTGATGTCTTCGAGGATAGCTTCCGGAGAGCTAGAACGAACGGCGGCAGCCAGCGCTTCAAGGTCACCCAACTCGTGCCTGCGGGCCACCGGTAACAACCGGCTCTCCAGCAGATAAGCCTTGTTGGGACTAACAACCAGCCCGGATCGTTCCTTAACGATTTTGCTAAACAGGTCGACATCTTCGGGTGTCATTATCTATTTCCGATCATAGCACTTAAAGGAGGCCGACCTGATCAAATTTCGCCTGAATGATTTCGCTGTCAAACGGCTTCATGATGTATTCATTGGCACCCGAGGAAATGGCTTCCTGAATATGGCTGATATCATTTTCAGTGGTGCAAAAGATAACGATGGGTGCGTCACCGCCGGGGAGAGCACGCAGTGCTTTTAGATATTCCAGGCCATCCATAACCGGCATATTCCAGTCGAGCAGAACACCATCAGGCATCGCGGTCTTACAGATTGTCAGGGCTTCCTGGCCATCGGCAGCTTCTTCCGTTTCAAACTCCAGTTCCTGCAAGATTTTTTTAGCGACCATGCGGATAACCTTTGAGTCATCTACGATCAGTATTTTTTTCATGGTTGTTCCTTTTCAGGCGGTAATATTGAAAGATCGTTCTGAAGGGTGCCTGACAGAATTGAAATGAGTTGGAAAATTAAAAGAACTAGCCGTCGGCTTTGATGCGTTCGACCAGTTCTCCCAGAACTCGCTCTACATCTTCGTTTGGCACCCGGCAGGTGCCTGCCGCATTGTGGCCACCACCCCCGTATTCAAGCATCAACGCCCCGACATTGGTCTTCGATGAGCGGTTGAGGATCGATTTGCCGGTAGCAAGAACGGTTAGTGATTGATCATCAGCGTGGGGTAAGACCTGAATAGAAATATTGCAGGCCGGAAATGCCGCGTAGACTGTGAACCGGTTGCCGGGAAAAAGGATTTCCTCTTTGCGAAGATCGACCACTACCAGTTTGGAATAAACCGATGCACACCGCCTGATTTGCAGTTCGGCAAATTCCTCGTTGTATTCGTATATGTGCAATCGTTCTTCAACATCGGGAATTTTCAGGATTTCTTCGATTGGATGATGGCGACAGTATTGCATCATGTCTTTCATCAGCTGTTCGTTGGAAATGCTGAATTCGGCAAACTTTGAAAGCCCTGTACGGGGGTCAAGCATGAAGTTAAGCAATGTCCAGGGGCCAGGGGCGAGGATGTCCTCTTCGGTGTAATCAGCCGAGTCCGCCTTATCGACAGCGTCCATCAGTTCGGTTGAAATGCCGGGAAATTTTTCCTGACCACCAAAATGCTCGTAGACAACCCGCGCCGCAGAAGGTTTGTCAGGGTCGATAATCAGGTTCTCTTTTTCACCAACCCGGATGGTTTCGCTAAGATGATGATCGAAGCACAGGTAAACCCCCTCGACGTAAGGCAGGTTGGTGGTGATGTCATTTTCGGTAACGGCGATTTTGCCGTCTTGCATGTCTTTGGGTTCGACAAACAGGATGTCATCGATCATTTCAAGCTCGATTAACAACCCTCCCGAAACGACACCGTCGAAATCAGCCCGGGTGATCAGGCGATATTTTTTATCAGACATCGAAGTCCCTATTCCTCAAACAATAAACGCGTAAAACATAGCCTTACAAACGCAACCTGACAACGCTCCATTGACATCTTTATTCAATTACCAATGGCTGCTTCTATGTCCGCCATTTCGGGACTGAGCGGTAAAAGAACCTTTATGATCTTCGTCGAACAAATCGGTCAGGTTTTGCATCATTGTGCCACCCAGTTCCTCGGCGTCGGAAATTGTCACGGCGTGTTTGTAATAACGGGTGACGTCATGACCAATGCCAATTGCCGTCAGTTCGACGTTGGAGCGGCTTTCAATCCAGCCGATGACGTCGCGCAGGTGTTTTTCCAGGTAATTTCCGGCATTGGCCGACAAAGTGGCATCATCGACGGGGGCACCGTCGGAAATAACCATCAGGATGCGGCGCTGTTCGCTGCGGCCAAGCAGGCGGTTGTGGGCCCACATCAGGGCCTCGCCGTCGATGTTTTCCTTGAGCAGCCCTTCACGCAACATCAGGCCCAGGTTTCGCCGCGCCCGCCGCCAGGGTATATCGGCGGCTTTGTAGATAATGTGACGTAAATCATTGAGGCGACCGGGGTTTGGGGGCTTGCCGTCTTCGGCCCATTTTTCCCTGGTTTGTCCACCCTTCCACGCGCGGGTGGTGAAGCCAAGAATTTCGACCTTGACGCCGCAGCGCTCAAGGGTTCGGGCCAAAATGTCAGCACTCATTGCTGCAACTGTGATCGGGCGACCGCGCATGGAGCCCGAATTATCAATCAGCAGGGTGACGATGGTATCGCGAAACTGGATATCGCTTTCCTGTTTGAAACTTAACGGATGGACAGGATCAGTGACGACCCTGGACAGACGCCCGGCGTCGAGGATGCCTTCTTCCATATCAAATTCCCAGGATCTGGTTTGTTTGGCCATCAAGCGACGCTGCAAACGGTTGGCGAGGCGCGAGACAACACCCTGCAAGCGCGAGAGTTGCTGGTCGAGTTGGGCGCGAAGACGGTTTAATTCTTCGGGTTCACACAGGTCTTCGGCAACGACAACCTCATCGGCGGCGGTGAAATAGGCATGATAGGGGGATCCGCCTGCTTCATTACTTGGCCACTGGTCGCTTTGATCGCTGGGGCCAGCGGGTTCTTCTCCACCTTCTTCCTCACCTTCCTCGCCATCGCTGCCTGCATCGGCGGCACCTTCTTCGACCTCGCCCATGCCGTCTTCCATTTCGGCTTCCCTGCGGCTGTCCCGGTCCTGATCCTGGGGCAATTCTTCGGGCAGGGATTCGTTGGGATCGCTACCATCTTCGGGTTGTTCTTCGGGCTCTGTATCATCCTCGTCAAACAGTTCCAGATCGCGGATCATTTTACTCAAGGCGCTGGCAAAGGCTTCCTGGTTTTCAATGGCATCGCCAAGGCTTTCAATTTGAGGACCGATATGATCGTCGATATATTGCTGCCACGGTTTAAGAATGGGGGCGGCCGAAGGGGGCAAATCGGCACCGGTCAATTTCTGATGAACCAGCAGACCAATGGCTTCCGCCAGCAGGGCGTCGGGTTGACCTTCATCGGTGCCCGGTTCGGGGGCATGAGCCTGGCATCTGGTGTCCAGCATCGCCTTCAGGTTTTTTGCAACACCGTGCATACGCCTAAAGCCTAAGGATTCAACGCGAACCTGTTCAGCCCGCTCGAAAACCTTGGCTGCGTCGCTTCCCTGCGGACGGCAGCGCTGGTGGAGGCCGCTGTCATGGTAGCGAAGCCTGAGGGCGACGGCGTCAGCCGCCCCGCGCAGGCGGGTAATGTCGCTTTCGGAAACAGCGCTTTCAGGAGGGGTGGGCAGGCGCACGGTGGCACCACTGGTGGCAACCTTTGCTTCGTTCCCTGCTGAATAGGCGACCTCGACCTCGGCCGTTCCGGCAATGGCCTTTAGTGTCGCCGCAGTGACCCGCTTGACCTGTTCAGATGGAGTCTCGCTCCAATTCATAACCTTAAAGAACCGTCGCCTGTAAGGCGGATTCCGGTAATTCCTCGCCGAAGCAGCGTTGATAGTATTCGGCAACGACGGGACGTTCCATCTCGTCACATTTGTTTAGGAAAGTCAGGCGGAAGGCGACTTTCAGGTCACCAAAAATATCGGCATTTTCAGCCCACGTCAGAACCGTCCGTGGCGACATGACCGTCGAAATATCACCATTGATGAACCCTTGCCGGGTCAGGTCCGCCAGTTCGACCATGGCGCTCATTTTCTCTCGGCCTTCGGGCGAGTTGTAGGTCGCAACTTTGGCGATGACGATATCAACTTCGTCATCATGAGGCAGGTAGTTGAGGGTCGCGACAATGTTCCAACGGTCCATTTGCCCCTGGTTGATTTGCTGGGTGCCGTGATAAAGCCCGGTGGTGTCACCAAGGCCGATGGTGTTGGTGGTCGAAAACAGCCGGAAATACGGGTTTGGCCGAATAATCCGGTTTTGGTCAAGCAAGGTCAGTTTACCTTCGACTTCGAGCACCCGCTGTATAACAAACATCACGTCGGGGCGACCGGCGTCGTATTCGTCGAAAACCAGCGCCGTCGGGTGTTGCAATGCCCAGGGCAGAATGCCTTCACGGAATTCGGTGATTTGCTTTCCGTCCTTCAAAACAATCGCGTCCTTACCGACCAGGTCGATACGGCTGATGTGACTGTCCAGGTTAATGCGGATGCATGGCCAGTTCAGTCTTGCCGCCACCTGTTCGATATGGGTCGATTTGCCGGTCCCGTGATAACCCTGAATCATGACCCGCCGGTTATGGGCGAAACCTGCCAGAATGGCGAGCGTGGTGTCATGGTCGAACTGGTAGGTGGGATCGACGTCGGGGACGTGTTCTTCGCCTTCACTAAAGGCGGGGACCTCAATGTCACTATCGATACCGAAAACCTGACGCACGGAAATGGAAATATCCGGTTCACTCAGTGGGAAGCTGGTTTCACCCGTAGGCGTTGTTGGGGCGGTGCTCATATCTAAAATTCCAATGATTTATGTCGTCTTGTAGTGATTGGTAAAGGCCGAAAGGGCACTGCGTCAACGGATTTTGTTGTTCAGGGGTACTCAGCTTGCCGTATCGGCGCTCAAGGTAGCGTAGGCTTGGGAAATTTGCTTGAATTTCTCCTCGGCCGCCTTGTCCCCGCCGTTGGCATCGGGGTGATAGCGTTTGACCAATTCCTTATAGCGCCGCTTGATAATTTCAAGGGTTACCGGTGGTGTCAGGTCGAGGACCGCCATCGCTTCAGCTTCCGGTGTATCGGGTTGGTGACGCTGGGAAGCGCCAGCCTCTGTTTCGCTTTCCCCAGATTGGCTGAAGGCGCCACCGAAATCATCTATATCCGGGGTTGGCCCCTTGAAATTTAGGTCTTTCTCAACCCCGGCAAAAGGCCAGGAAGGTCGGTTCCACGTTGTATCGTAGCGGAGGTCTTCTTCAACCTGTCGGTCACTCATGCCATCGTAATAATTCCAGGCTTTGTTGTAGCGGCGAATGTGCTCCATGCAAAACCAGTGAAAACTCTTCATGTCCTGACGCGACCGGGGCGCCCGGTGTTCACCGACCCCATCGCAATCAGGCCAGTCGCAGGCACGCGCATCAGGCTGCACTTCGGGGACTTCTCCGAACATGCTCGATGAGTGTACTGACCGGCGTTTCTGCATTCTTCTGTACATCAGTGATTGTTGCAAATCATGACTAAACTATGGTGTCTGGGGTTGCTTAAGGCAAGCGCGGGAAGGCGTTATTTTCGTCGTTTTCGGATTTGCTTCGGGATTTTCGCTTAAAGTCGCCAATAATCAGGACCACCAGCCCAGACGATATCAATGCTAGTCCCATGAGCTTGCCAATGGACAGTGTCTCGCCAAGGCTCAGGGCAGAAAACGCCATGCCTGCAACAGGAACCCCCAACGAGCCCAGTGCGGTACTGGTTGCCGGCAGAGATCGCATGACGTTCAGGTAAGCCCAGAAACAAAAGGCCGAGGCGATGGGTCCGTTATAAGCGACGATGGCGACAAGCGAGGGGGTCCATGTGATTTCCGGTACGCCATCGAAATACAAGGCGGTGAAGGCCAGAATGACGCCCCCCATCAGCATCTGCCAGGGTAACATTTGCAGCGGCGGCGTGAACATCCGGTGATGGCGCACATGGACCATGACAACGGCACCGGCCATCGCCGCTATGATCAGATAGCCATTGCCAATGAGTTCCGCCGAATCGGAAAAGTCGATCTCGCGGGGATTAAACAGGACGGCGACCCCGGCCAGTCCCAGGGCCAGTCCAATGGCCTTGGCGAGATGGATTTTCTCACCCAGCACGAAAACCGCCAGCGGGATTACCCAAAGCGGTGTGGTATAGGCGAGGATGGCCGAGCGTCCGGCTTCGACAACCCCCAGGGCGACATGAATGAGCGCCAATCCCAAACCCAGTTGCAAAAAACCCACCGATACCAGGACGCTCACGTCCCTGCGGTCAGGGAGAGACAGACGTCCCCGCGCTACATTCAAGGCGAACACGCACACGGCGCCAAGCAACAGGCGACTTGATGCGAACCACAGGGGAGGGATGTGCTCGACTCCGACCTTCATGATCGGCCAGTTTGCCCCCCACAGCACGATGACCGTTGCAAGCAACAGGTATGCCTGCCGTTCTGTTTTCATATAAAGCACCTTGGTCTTGAAATGGCGGCCAAAAGGTACCAATTTTGACCGACAAGACAAATCAAAAAGCAAAGGACCGATACAACATGCGTGTAGCGAACATTATTAAAGAAAAACTGACAGAAGCCTTATCTCCTACCAACCTGGAAATTCTTGATGAATCTCACAAACATGCCGGGCACGCGGGTGCGCGCCCAGAAGGGGAGAGCCATTTTAGTGTTAAGATCGTTTCCAACGCCTTTGAGGGAAAATCCCGGGTTGAGCGTCAACGCCTTGTTTATCAAGCACTTTCAGAAGAATTGAAACAGGATATTCACGCGCTGGCATTGCATACCATGGCCCCGAATGAATCGGAAAAGTTGTAAACTAAGAATTATTACAGTATTATTCTTTTAATATATAGAATACAGTTATCACCGCCTATGGGGGCGATAGCGCAATCGTATATCTGGATTTTGCGCAACTGTCATTAAGAGCAGGTAAGCTAAAGTGTGGGGTATATGAGTAACAATCATTCTCTTGTTAGTCGCAATGTAACGATCAAAGGTCACCGTACCAGCCTTAGAATGGAACAGGAAACCTGGGATGCGTTAGCGGAAATTTGCCAGCGCGAAGACCAGTCTATCCATCAGGTCTGCACCCAGGTTGAGGAGCGTCGCCAAGTCTCAAACAGAACATCCGCCGTGCGTGCTTTTATTATCACGTACTATAGGGCGGCGGCGACCGAAGACGGTCACCTGGACGCCGGTCATGGAAACCGGTCTTAAAACCTGCTCCGCTTATTTTTCAGAATCATAAAACTCCGGCCATTCCCGTTTAACCACAGGACTGGACGATGAAAATGCATGACAGCTGTTGAGCAGGGGCGGTTTGCTGCTTCCCGAGGACGGTGAATTGCGTTTTTGACGGGCCGGATTAACGGTTTGCCACGCGGTTACCGCTATCGGCCCCAACAACATATCAACCAAATGTGTGCAGCCTTTTGTTCCGCCCAGACGTTGAAGAATTCCCTTTCGCCAACCCGGTTTGATCGACAGGCCGACAAGGGCGTCGAATGACGGGGTGATGTCTCCACACATGGTAAAGGGGCCTTGATCAATAACGGTCTCTACGCTTTGTACCGTCATCTCGTCATTCAGGGTCAGGCGAATGGAAATGTCGTGAATGGCTTCGCCACTGTTGATGGTGCCGCGTTCGGCATTATCGAAAGAATAGGTTTTGCTATCAACAAGCCGGGATTCGATATCCCACAGGCCATCATCACGCTGGAAACCCTGGGCATGAATTTCTCGGTTGTGAATTTTGTTGCGCGGGTGTGGTTTGGAAAGCGACATCTCGACCTCGAAAAAAGAGAAAGAATTCAGACGTGTGGCTGGTTGCGCAAGACTGTATCGCGCAAACCACCTGCTGGTCGAGGAAAGGCTTATCTAAAGGGTTTCAGGCGCCGTAACGATCGCCGAAAACAAAGGCTTCGGTTTCCCGAATATTGTCTTCCAGATCGGCTTTAACAGCAGAATATAAATCGCGCACCGAAACCATACCCATAATTTTCCCGTCTTTGCTGACCGGTAAATGCCTGAAGCTGCGCTTGCGCATCATTTCAAGGGCGTCACCGGCGCTATCTGCAGGATCAAGGGTATCTGGATTTGCCGTCATAATGTCACCCAGAAGCGTTTTCTTGGGTGATTGGTCAGTGGCTACCACCCGGCGGGTTAAATCCCGTTCGGTTACAATTCCCTCTAACTTGCCGTCCTCATCGACGATAAGAATGGCGGCAATGTTGGATTTTTTCATTTCGATGGCGGCGTCGAACGCGTTGTCGGTACGTGATAAAGAACGAACCGGATGTTCCTCAATCACATCTGGTATGATGAATCTGTGCATTTGGTTCACCTCCGTGCCGGAATAATGCCGTCCCCCCACGGTGCCCCGCGTCCAGACGACGTGGAATAGCTCAACCACATCAACCTTACATCAAATGGGGTGTTGTCAGCAAATTACAAGCCATTTTTTAGGCTTGTGGCGGCTCAGGTTTCTTCGGTTTCCTTGATCGGGGTCACCCTTACGGAGGTGATCTGCTGGCGCAGTCGCTGCAAAATTTCAAACTTCAGGCCGTGGAAAATAAACACCTGTCCAGGTTCCGGGATTCGCCGGGATTCGTGCATGATCAGCCCGGCAACGGTGGCCGCTTCTTCGTCGGGCAGGCGCCAGTCAAAGTCACGATTAAGGTCACGGATTGTGACCCCGCCCTTGATGATAAAGGTGTCTTCAGATTCCCTGACGACGCCGGTGACGGCGATATCATGTTCGTCGGTTATGTCGCCGACGATTTCCTCCAGAATATCCTCCAGCGTGACGATGCCCATGAAACTGCCGTATTCATCAACCATCAGGGCAAAATGTTCCCGCTTTTTGCGGAACTCATGCAACTGGTCGAGCAGGGTTGTCTGATCGGGAATGAACCAGGGTTTTGCCGCCAGGGAAACGACGTCAATGTTACTGATCTTCGCTTTCGTTCCGTTGTTGCTTTCAGCCCTGACAGCGCGCAACAGCGCCTTGGCGTGAAGCACACCGACGATGTTTTCGGGTTGCCCCTGCCATAACGGGATACGGGTAAAGGGGCTGGCGAGAACTTCTTCGACCACTTTTTCGGCGGCTTGGTCGGCATTGATCATGGCCACATCCTTGCGGTGAACCATGATCTCGCCAACCTGTACTTCTGCCAAATCGAGGACGCTTCTGAGCATCGCTCTTTCGTGCTCTACGGCCCGATCTTCATCAGCATGAAGTTCAATGGCCCCGCGTAATTCTTCGGACGAGAATTCAAGGCCGCCAGAAGGATGGAGCATACCGAACAGTTTCAGCACCTGCCGGATCAGAAAATTGATAGCGCCGGTCACCGGGGCGAGGATCAGAACCAGGGCGTTGACGAAAGGGACAATGGCCAGCGACATCCGGTTGGCATTTCGGATGGCGTATGTTTTGGGCAAAATTTCGGCGAAAATCAGCACCAGCAGAGTCATGGTCAGGGTCGCGTAAGCAACACCCGTTTCGCCGTATTGGGTAATCATGAAGCTGGTCGCCAGAGCTGATGCGAGGATGTTAACCAGATTATTGCCAAGCAGGATGGCGCCAATCAGGCGATCACGATGCTCGTTTAAGCGGTTGATCGTTTTGGCGCGGCGATTGCCGCCAGCTTCCAGCTGATGCATCAATGGTCGGGAAGCCGCCGTCAACGCCGTCTCTGAACCTGAAAAGAAGGCGGACAGTAAAAGCAAAACGAAAATGGCACTAAGAATTTCCAACATGGCCTTTTCTCAATTGTTTATGTGGTTGTAAGGGTATCGCCAAGGAAGGCACGAAGTTCATCAGGGGCGACATCAGCGGCGATGTAGGCATCACCGATGGCGCGGGCGAGAACAAAAATAATGGTTCCGCCTTCAGATTTCTTGTCCAGCCCCATATGGGCCATTAATCGTTCGGGTGTCCACGAAGTGCTATCCAGTCCTTTTAGATCCGTCGGCAGACCGACGCTTTCCAGATGATCACGGACACGCGCAACATCAGCCTGCGAACACATGCCCAAACGCCGGGACAAGTCGAAGGCCATGACCATGCCGATGGACACAGCCTCACCGTGCAGCAAAGCCTCGCCGTATCCAACTTCGGCTTCCAGGGCATGGCCGAAGGTATGGCCGAGATTAAGCAGCGCCCTGACACTCACTTCGCGTTCATCAGCGGCGACAATGTTGGCTTTGCTGGCACAACTGGTCAACACAGCGTGGCGTTGCAGCTCCTGGTCGCCATCAAGAAGAGCGGCGCCATTTTCCTCGAGCCAGGAAAAGAAATCAGGATCGTTTATCAGCCCGTATTTAACCACTTCGGCGTAGCCGGCAAGAAATTGACGCCGCGGCAGGGTTTTCAGGGTTTCCAGATCGGCCAGAACCAGACGCGGTTGATGGAAAGCGCCAATCAGGTTTTTGCCGTAGGTCGAGTTAATGCCGGTTTTGCCGCCGACGGAACTGTCAACCTGCGACAAAAAAGTGGTCGGGATCTGGATGAATTCAATGCCGCGCATGGTTATGGCGGCGGCAAAACCGGCAAGATCACCAATGACGCCGCCACCCAATGCAATGACCATGGTTTTGCGGTCAACGCCCATTTCAAAAAGTTTGTCGGTCAAGGTCTGTAAATGCTCAAAGCTTTTACTCTGTTCACCGGCTGGCAGGATGATTGCTGAATGTTCAATACCGGCGGCGCTCAAAGACTCTTCCAACTGGCCAAGATAAAGCGGTGCGACATTGCTATCGGTGACAATGACGACCTTGTCGCCTTTGGTCAGGGGCGCAATGGTTGCACCGGCCCGCTCAAACAGGTTATCGCCAACCATAATATCGTAGGAGCGCTCGCCCAGTTCAAGACGCAGTTGCCCTTCGTGTTGGGACGGGGATGAGGACAGGGTATTCATCGTTTTCAAGTTCCGGTTTGTTTTTCGATATAGGCCAAAAGGGCGGTTGCGGTTTCCTCGACGGTCTCATTTATCGGCACGTCTTTGGAATCGACGACAATATCGGCCTCAGCATACACCGGATAGCGTTCATCCATCAGTCCCTTAAGGATTGCTTCGGAATCGCCTCCTTCAAGCAGGGGGCGACCGCCGCGCCTGCCTGTTCGTTCGACCAGAATATCCAGTTCCGCCCGAAGCCACAGGGATATTCCTTTATCGGCGATGGTTTTTCGGATATCTGCGTTGATGAAGGCGCCGCCACCGGTTGCAATAATCTGCACGTTGCCGTCGAGCAGCCGGGATATGACCCTGCTTTCAACATCGCGAAAAGCATCTTCACCGTACAATTCAAAGATATCGGAAACAGAACAGCCAGCGGCCTTGACGATTTCTTCGTCGGCATCGACGAAGGGCAAGCCTAGTTTTGCAGCCAGTTCACGGCCAATTCGGCTTTTCCCGGCACCCATCAGTCCGATCATAACAATCGGTTTATCCGGGTGTTTGGCTTTGTTTTGCGGGTGATTGGCCGCCATTAGTGATATTCCGATTGAGATATTTAATCGTTATAGTGTTTTTGCAGCGTATAAACTGCCGAAATGTTGCCATAGTTTGAAATTAGCATAATCTTTGCTGACATAAAGATACTAGAAAGACTTTACCCGCTAGGTTCTATCCCTTTATCAAAGGATCGACATGAAAAATATTTCCAGACTCGTTTTGGTCGCCGTCATCGCGATGATTGTCGGGGGGACGGCCTTCCTTTCCACTTGGGATATTCCGGCCCCGATGACCGAAATCGAAAAAGTACTGCCCGATGACCGTTTCGCGCGTTAATTCATTAAAATTCTGCCTTGCCGTGGCATTGGTCGCGGTGACGTCATCTGTGCCGCTTTGGCAAACGTGGGCCCAGAACACCACTTCAGCACCCGTCCGTCTTGCGCCGCCACAAAAATTACGACCTGTGGCGCCCACACAGGCACCTGCTCCGGTTCAGGCGCCTGCACCGGCCCAGAACGGAAATGGTGATGCCGCCATTCAGGTCGATACCTTGCAGACCATCAACCCCGATACCGCTGGCGTTCTTGGTGCCCAGGAAGGCGGATTCGGCGTCGATATGTGGTCGGGCACCAGTCACCGCATGTTGTTGACCCTGATTACCCGTTTGCCCGTCAATCTTCGCTCCGAGGTCATGCGAGACCTGATGCGCCGCCTGTTGTTGAGCACGGCCACGTTGCCGGGGGGAATGACGGGCGATGGAACCTACGTCGCCCGAAGGGTGGGCCTGCTGGCCGGAATGGGGGATACGTTGAGCGTCAGTCGCCTGCTCGATGCAACACCGGGGCGTACGCAGATCAATCAATTAATGCGTTATGAAGCCGATGTCCGCTTCCTTGCCAATGACAATTCACGTGCTTGTTCACTGGCCGCCGGACAGATTAGCAATCAGGCCAGCGTTTATTGGCAGAAAGCCTTCATCTTCTGTCAGGCGCTGGCGGGTGAGCACGACAAGGCGTCTTTGGGTGTGTCGCTGTTGCAGGAAACCGGCGACCAGGATAACGCCTTCTACACTCTGGTTGAGGCCCTTAGGGGCAACACCGGGGTGATCAAGACCCTTCCCGATCCCAGCCCCATGCATTTGTCCATGGCCCGGGTGTCGAAATCCCAGTTACCCGCCGATGTGGTCTCTTCCAATCGTCCGGGCGTGCTCAGAACGATTGCCAAAAGCCCCAATGCCTCAGTTGAAATTCGTCTGGAAGCCGCCGAACGGGCGGAAATTGCCGGTGCTCTGGATGTCGATACCCTGCGCCAGCTCTATACCAGTGTTTCGTTCTCAGAACAGGACATGGCTAACCCGTTAACCAAGGCCGAAGCCGAAAGCGGCCCCTTAAGCCGGGCTTTGCTGTACCGCACCGCGCTGATCCAGACCGTGCCCATTGCCCAGGCCGAAGCGACAGCCAAGGCTTTGTCACTGGGTCGGGAAGGGGATCGTTACACATCGACCGTTCGGGTGTTCCTGCCGGTGCTCAAGCGTATTCCACCATCGACCGAACTGGTCTGGTTTGCCCCTGAAGTCATTCGCGCTTTCCTGATCGGCGGCGAAGATGCGGCGGCAACCCCGTGGTTTTCTCTACTGCGGGCCAATGCCCAGCACAATATGGAAGCGGCCAAGGCTTTGAATGCCCTGTTGCCGGTGGCCCGTATTGCCGGCTCACCCGAAACCTCTCAGTGGGGTCCAACCCAGTTGGCCAATTGGTGGAATCAACTGGAAAAAGATGACAGCGCCCGCGATAAGGCGGCGTTGTTATATACGCTGTTCGACGCCTTGGGCGACAGTGTGCCACAAGATGCCTGGGATGCCCTTTTGGATGGTCCCCAGCAAATCGCCATGGCGATGCCCAATCCGGCCTTGTGGCGAAGCCTGAATGAAGCAACCAAGGCGGCCAATATGGCGCGTGAGGCCACTGCTACAGAAGCCGCCATGTCCGAACCAGCCGCCGCCCCGCCAACGACACAGGGCAGCAGTGTCAGCGCGGTTCCGCTGGAAGTTTCGGCTATGGAACCACACACCGTGGGTTACGACCGTGTCGGTGAAATCATCCTGCTGTCGTTGATCGCCCTTGGCGAAGGGGGACCCGGTCAGGCCGGGCCGATCGTCTTGCGTCAGGTGATGGATAGCCTGAGCGCCATCGGACTTGAGAAGGAAGTCCACGCCCTTGCTCTGGAAGCGGCGGTAGCAGCGGGGTTGTAACGTGAAAGCAGAGCCGTCTCGTCACGTTGAAAGCTTCCTTGAGATGCTCAGCGTCGAGCGCGGGGCGGCGCAAAACACCATCGACTCCTACGGTCGCGATCTGGCCGATTTTCAGGCTTTTTCCGTGGCCCGAAAACGGCAACCGGAAAATGCCGATAGTGATCTTATTCGCAAATATCTGAAAAAACTTTCCGGGACCGGTATGGCGCCCAGCACCAGCGCCCGGCGGCTATCGACATTGCGCCAGTTCTTCCGTTTTCTGCACGCCGAAGGCGTCCGCGACGATGACCCGTCAAGCGCCATCGATAGCCCCAAGCAGGGCCGCTCCCTGCCAAAATACCTTAGCGAGGATGAAGTCGAGCGGTTATTAATGGCGGCCCAGAACAGGACCGGCAGCGAAGGCTTGCGACTGCTCGCGATGCTTGAGCTTTTGTATGCGACGGGCCTTCGGGTATCCGAGCTGGTTGGTTTGCCGCTTTCGGCTTTAAGCCGGGACGGGCAGTTTTTGATTGTCCGGGGCAAAGGCGGCAAGGAAAGAATGGTGCCGCTCAGTGAACCGGCTCGTCAGGCTATCGAAAATTACAACCATGTTCGTGAAAGCTTTTTGCCAAAGGGACGCAAAGCCCCGGGACAGAACTGGTTGTTCCCGTCGCGCTCCAAACAAGGTCATTTAACGCGCGCCCGTTTTGGTCAATTGATGAAGGAGTTGGCCATCGAAGGCGGCATTGAGCCCAGGCGGGTGTCGCCCCATGTCTTGCGTCATTCTTTTGCCAGCCACATGCTCGCCCACGGCGCCGATCTGCGCTCCCTGCAACAAATGCTCGGTCACGCCGACATCACGACAACCCAGATTTATACCCATGTTCTGGAAGAACGCCTGCGCCAGCTCGTCAACGACGCGCATCCGTTGGCGAGGAAATAACGTTAACCCGCCACCCGCTGGATCAGCCAGTTGGCGTTTCTGAGCAGTCTGGCGTCATCGTTGCGTGGGCCGATCACCTGAACCCCGAGCGGCAGTCCGTTCGGGCCTTCCATTAATGGCAGCGTAATCGATGGCACCCCGCAATAGGTGGCCAGGGTGTTGAAGATGGGGTTGCCGGTGGCTTCCAAACCGGCAGGAGCCTCGCCAGTGGTCGCCGGGGTGATGATGATGTCATAGTGATCGAAGCAGGCATCAAGTCCGGAATTGAGCAAATCCTGACCGTCCACGGCGGTGTTGTAATCGACAGCGCTGACCTTATGGCCATCTTCGATCATTCCGCAAATGGTGTCGGTCATTTTGTCTTTACCGCGTTCGTAGTAATGGGCGAGATTCTTCGCCATATCGGCATTCATGATATCGCGGTGCATCTTCACCAGATGGTCGAAAGGCTCCGACAACGGCAAATCGCGGCAGTCATCGCCTAATAGCTCGACCAGTTCTTCAAAAGCGGCTTGGGTTTCGGGATCGGCCTGGTCCCATACCGGGGTTTTGGCAAAAGCGACCATTGGCCGCATCGGCGGTTCGGTGGCCACGGTCTCACGCAAGCTGGGGCAGGCGCGGGCGCGGGTGTCCGGGTCTGCCGGATCAAAAGCGATAAGGGCCTCGGTCAACAGGGCGATGTCTTCAATAGAACGGGCAAAGGTGCCAATGGTGTCCAGGGGACGCGACAGGGCCAGGGCGCCGGTCCGGGGGATCAGGCCATGGGTCGGTTTGAAACCGACAATGCCGCAGAACGAAGCCGGGCGGATGACCGATCCATTGGTTTGGGTGCCAATAGCCAATGGCACCATATGGGAGGCCACCGCCGCCGCCGAACCGCTGGATGAACCGCCCGGTGTGTGTCCCATGTTACGGGGGTTTTTGGTTTTTCCAGGACCAAAGACAGCCATTTCTGTGGTCACCGTCTTGCCCATGATGACAGCGCCAGCTTCCTTGAGCAGACTGACGGCCTTGCTATCGGCACCAGGTTGGCGAGCACTATCGAGGACAGTTCCGTTTTCTGTCGGCAGATCAGCGGTATCAAAGATATCCTTGATGCCGACGGGAATGCCGTGCAGAGGCCCTACCGGGCCAGCCTTGGCGCGCTGGGCGTCAAGCGCCTGTGCCTGCTCTAGCGCATAGTCTGGATTGAGGTGCGTCCAGGCTTCGACTTCACCATCGACTTGATCGATACGCTCAAGACAGGCTTGGACAAGTTCTTCAGAGGTAATTTCTCCGTCACGTATTTTACCTGCGGCCTGGGTGGCGGAAAGTTCAGTCAACATCATGTGTGGGAAGCCTTGTCTTTAAACGCTATTGCCATTTCCGTTACCGTTGTCTTTGTTTTTCAGGCATGAATCCCAAAAATCATAAAAGAGAAGCGGCAGGATGGTGAGGCAGATCACCCAAAATGGAAGACCGCCCCAGAAACCGGCGGCACCGGAACTGATGCTCGCGGCCAACCCCAGCACAAAGACCGAGACCAGCAGGGATGCGAAAAGTCCAATTAATTTTTCCAGATTCGCGGCAGACATGAATTTCCAGCTCCTTAAACTTGATCTTAAGGTATATATTTTCCAAACAGGACATCGGGCAACCACAAGGCTATTTCGGGGAACTGGTACATCAGCACCATCACCGAAATAACAATAACCAGATAAGGCATGATGCCCCTGAAAATGTCCATCAATTCAATAACGTTCCCCAACACCCCCTTCAGGTAATAGGCAGACATGGCCATGGGCGGGGTCAGGAACGAGGTTTGCAGATTCAGGGCCACCAGCATGGCGAAGAAATAGGGATTGACCCCGAATGTGTCGAGCATGGGCAGGAAGATTGGCACAAAAATAATCAGGATTTCAGACCATTCAAGGGGCCAGCCAAGAAGAAAAATAATGATCTGCACCATGACCAGGAACTGCCAGGGAGCAAGGTTAAAACCAAGAACGAAATGCTCGATGATTTCATGGCCTCCCAGATATGAGAAAACCGAAGCAAAAGTCCATGATCCCACAAACAGCCAGCAGACCATGGCCGTCGCCTTGGCCGTCAAATAAACTGATTCTTTAAGCATTATCCAACTCAGCGAACGATACATTGCGGCCAGCACAATTCCGCCGAATGCTCCCATGGCGGCGGCTTCAGCCGGTGTCGCCAGACCACCCAGAATGGAACCGAGGACCAGCATGATAAGGGCCGTCAAGGGGACGAAGGACGTCAGTAACTGCCAGTAAACAACGCGCCGGGGAGGGACGTCCTCTGCACGCGGTTTTGGCGCAATCGACGGATTGATCAAGACCCGGATAATGACGTAGACAATATATGAGCCGGCTAGCAGAAACCCTGGTATAACGGCAGCGGCGTACAGGCGTAATGGCGACAGTTCGGCAATGGCCGCATAGACAATCAGCATGATAGAGGGCGGTATGAGAATGCCCAGCGTACCACCGGCGCAAATGACGCCGGATGCGAAGCTTTTGTCATAATTGGCCTTGGCCATGGCCGGATATGCCAACAGTCCCATCAGGGTGACAACGGCGCCGACAATACCGCTTGCCGTTGAGAACACCGCGCAGGTTATCAAGGCCGCAATGGCCATGGACCCCGGCAGGTTCCTGGCAGCCATTTGCAACGCGTAGAAAAGTTTGTTGACGATATTGGCGCGCTCAACCACATAGCCCATAAACAGGAACAAGGGGATCGCAACCAGCGTATCGTTTTCCATCACCGAATAGGTGTTCTGGTTCAACAGATAAAAGATGTTGTTGTTAAAAACATCGGCAATTGTTTCAACGCTGCCAGCCTGGTAATAGGCGTAATAGCCAAAGGCGACGCCCATGGCGAGCAACGTGAAGGCGACGGGAAACCCAAACAGCACCATCACGATGAAAATGGACAGCATTAAAATTGCGACTTCGGGGTTTGTCATCCTAGCGGATACTCCGTCTTAAGCAGAATTATGTATTTATAAGGGGGATTATTTAATTTCAAGCCCAGCCGCCTGGCCTGTTAAAATGTCTTCGGTTTCGCGGGCGTCTTCCAGTCGTGGCAGCCATTTATTCGTCTTGATTGCCAGATAGCACCTCATGCATTCGGCAATGCCCTGAATGATGAATAATCCGCCAGCCAACGGGATCAGGGTTTTGAAGTAATATATTTGGATACGCGCCGGACTGTTCCAACTGACTTCTTTGTAGCGCCATGAGTCCATGGCGATTTCCCAGCCGTACCAGACCAGGGCCATCATGCCGGGGAAAAAGAAAACGATGTATAACAGTAGATCCAACCGGGCCTGCCAGCGCACTGAAACCAGGCGGTAAATGACGTCGGCGCGCACATGCGTGTCCTGGGCCAGGGCATAAGGGCCGGCCATCAGGAACAGGGCGCCATACATCTGAACCATCATGTCAAAAACCCAGACCGTGGGGGCGTTTAGGACATAACGGACGAAGACTTCATAGGCGACCGACAGTGTTAAAATCAGAATACACCAACCAAAAGCGCGACCAATCCAGATGCTGAGTTGTTCAATTGAATGAATGATAGTGGTCAAGTTACAGGCTCCAGCTTGTGCATTCTTGGGTAGATATTAGAGGGACAGCCTTTCGGCTGTCCCTCGTAACAAATCTATCTTGCGTCGTCTTGCAAGAAAAACAGATTAACCAAAGTGATGCTTGTAAGCCAAGCCGTAATCGGGCTGGTTCAAAAGCAGATAGTTCATCACTTTCTTGGCGTAGGTCTTTTGTGAATCAACGACCTTGGCGAAGAACGGATCTTCCTTGGAAATCCGGTCGACAACGATATCCCAGGCTTTGAGCTGATCGGCCATCACTGAATCCGGAGTCCGGTAAACATTGACGCCGTGCTTTTCTTTCAGCTTGATCAGATCATCAGCATAACGAAGGGTGTTGTGCCAATAGAAGTTCGAGTTCTCGGCTTCCGAAGCGTAGCGCAGAATGTTCTGATGCTCGCTCGACAGGGAGTCGAACTTCTTCTTGTTGAAGGTAATTTCAAAAGCTTCCTGAGACTGATGGAAACTGGCAAGATGATAATGCTTGGAAACGTCCTGCATGCCGAAGTCACTATCAGACGTCGGGTTGTTGAACTCGGCAGCATCAATCAGGCCACTTTTCATAGCCGGCTGAATTTCACCGCCAGGCAACTGAACAACAGACATTCCCATTTCGTTGAGAACGTCGGCAGCCAGGCCAACGGTGCGGTATTTAAGACCCTTCATCTGGCCTGAACCTTTGATCTCTTCCTTGAACCAGCCAAGCGGCTGCGCCGGCATAGGGCTGTTAAAGAAGCTGACCAGATTAAGGCCCAGGGAGCCCATCAACTCATTGAAGAGTTCAATGCCGCCGCCATAGTGAATCCAGCCCAGCATTTCCTGCGCTGACCAGCCGAAGCATGGGCCGGTGCCGAACAGGGACGCTGCAGGTGATTTGGAATACCAGTATGCAGGTACGTAATGAGCGCCATCAAGAACGCCGCGGTGAACGGCATCTTGCATCTGGCTGGTTTTGACAACTGAATTAACCGACAACAGGTCGATCTTCAGGCCACTACCAGCCATCGCGTTGACACGATCAACATAGCTTTTGGCATTTTCAAGGAAGATACCACCGCCCCAGGCTGCTTGTACCTTAAGGACGACAGGAGCCGCCTTGGCAATGTTTGGCATCGCTACGGCGGCAGCGCCACCAACAACGGTAGCCGCACCGGCTTTTAGAAACTTACGCCGTGTTTTTACGGTTTTCGACATGTTTAGAAACTCCTCCCAAAGTTTGTCTGAACACAAATGTCCAGAGTTTTAAATTATATTCGGCCCAACAACGGGACACTGTTCGTTTTTTTGGTGAGCCCCGTGTCGTGCTCCAATCTTAAAACCGGTTCTCCGTTCACATACCCTATAATAAAGGTTTCAAATGGATGACCCTCGATGGAAATCTAATTTCCGGCATTTTATATAGAACCGCAACAACGATCTCACATCGTGGAAAGGTTCGAGATTGTCGTTTTATTACAAGGGGCAAAGTATAACCCGAAAACGTGGGATTTTGGAAAAAATTTGTGTTTTTTTATTTTTACTAAAATAATTAAAGAAACGAAGGAAAAAGTACACAGGTCCAACGTGGTTCAGGCGACCCGGTCTCCCGGTTCTTTTCCGGAAAAGATGGCATCAAGATTATCGAGTGCGCGAAATCCCATGGCATCCCGGGTGTCTTTGGTGGCGCTGCCGATGTGCGGTAACAGGAAAACATTGTCCAGGGATCGGTATTCCGGATGGATATTCTTTGGTTCGCCATTGAAGACATCAAGCCCGGCCGCCCAAACCTTACCGGATTTAAGGGCCTCTATCAGCGCTTCGTCATTGACCACTCCGCCGCGTGCTGTGTTGACGACGATGGCCCCTTCCGGCAGCAGGGCAATCCGCTCGGCATTAAGCAGGCCGGTTGTTTCGGGCGTTGCCGGGCAGTGGATCGACAGCACATCGCAATTGGGCAGCAGGGCTTCAACGGTTTGATGGTACGTGGCGCCTGCCTCAAGTTCACCCCTTAGGCGGCTGCGGTTGTAATAATGAATATCCATATCAAAACAGCGGGCCCGTTTTGCACTGACCTGTCCAACCCGGCCCATACCAATGACACCGAAGCGTTTGCCGGTTACCTGACGCCCGACCATAAACCCGGGTGACCAGTCTTGCCACTCCCGGGCCCGGACCATGCGTTCGCCTTCACTGGCGCGCCTGGCTGCGCCAAGCATCAGCAACATGGCGATTTCGGCGGTGGCGTCAGACAAAACATCAGGCGTGTTGGTGACGATAATGCCCTTGTTTTTTGCAGCTTCAAGATCGCAATGATCGACACCAACGGAAAAATTGGCGATGGCCTTGATACGGGCGGGAAGTTTTCCGATCAGCTCGGCGGTCATTTTTTCCGTGTGACAGGGCAAAATGGCATCGGCTGTTGATGAAAGGTCGACTAATTCCTCGGCGCTGTACAGTTTGTCGTCCGGGTTGAGGATCGGCGCGTAGTCTTTGACCAGGCGAGCTTCGACGGCTTCGGGTAACTTGCGGGTGACAAGGATAACAGGTTTGCTGGTCAAAACGGGTCTCTCTACTTTTCTGATAAATGATCAATACCTGACTGGGCGCATTCCCGGTCCTGGTCTGCTGTTCCTGAACTGCAGCCAATGCCACCGATGACGTCTTCGCCATCGAATACGGGTAGGCCGCCGCCGACAACGGTGAAACGTCCGCGGGCAGCGGTATGGATGCCGAATGTCAAAGAGCCGGGTTGACAAAGGGCGTTGTACTCATGGGTTCCGCGTCGTGAAACAGCGGCGCTGAAAGCCTTGTCCTGGGAGAGCGATATGCTGAGCACTTTTGACCCGTCCATGCGCGAGAAGGCAATCAGGTCGCCTGACTCGTCGGAAACGGCAATACACATCGGGATACCGATTTCCAAGGCTTTGGCTTCAGCACCTGCAATCAGTTCAAGGGCGTCGGCCTGAGAAAGACGTTTGATGTTTAACATGCTCTAACCGATGGCCACTGCCTGGACAGGCAGACCTATTTCAGAAGGTTGTCTGCCGCCCAGATCGCTGGTGATGTCTTTGCAGGTTTTGTGGACAAGCTCGCCAATGGACGGGATTCGATCATTGGTAATACGCGCCGTCGGGCCCGAAATTGAAACCGCTGCAAGCGGTCCGCCGTTCTCGTCATAAATGACAGAAGCGACGCAGCGCATTCCAACGGACTGTTCTTCATCATCAATGGCGTAACCACGTTGTCTGACGTCTTCGAGCTCACTCATTAAATTTGCCGTAAAGATTTGCGCGCCATCATTTGTGTCAGATATTTGCTGCTGGGTGATGCGGTTGCGGTCAACATCGGGCATGGCAGCCAGGATGGCCTTGCCGACGGCTGATGAATGAATGGGCGCGCGCGAGCCGGGACGCACGAACGCACGGACTATTTCGCGACATTCCACCTGCGCCAGATAGACGATGCCTTCCTGATCGTGGGTTGCCAGATTGACTGTCTCTCCAGCTTGATCCATCAGGTGACGCATAAAAATCTTGGCCAGCGGCACGAAGTTTCTGGAGCGTGCAAAGGTGTTGCCGACAACAAAAGACTGGACCCCGACTGACCATAAATTCGATGTCCTGTTGAAACGGACAAAACGACGATTCTCAAGAGTCGTCAGCAACCGGTGGGTGGTTGATGTGGGCAACTCGCCAAGGCGCGCCAGTTCTGTCAGGGTCAGGCCGTTATCGTGCTCGGATAGCTTTTCAAGGATGATCAGGGCGCGGGTCAGGGACTGCACCTGGGGGCTTCGTTCGGCAACCTTTTTTTTAGCCTTGTCTTGCCCTTTGGATGGCGGCGCAACAGGTTTTGCGGATTGGTTCACGTTGGTCTCCAAAAAGGTTAAGTATCAGGATCAATATCCGGTTATATACACGTGTTCCCGCATTGTGGAAACCCTTTCCTATTTTGTTGACAGGCCTTGGCGACGGGCATAGATGGTTGCTAGCTTAACAACCGGCCTGCAGCGCTCTTGATAAAAGGGCAAGCGGGACGGCTTATTCTAATTCAAATAATTTCAGTGGAGACGGCCAATGAGTTTCACCATCGTTGAACAGTGCCCGGGGCGTTTGAACCGCTCGGAACTGGCGGTTCCGGGATCAAATACGAAATTCCTTGAAAAGGCAGCTTCCGGCGATGCCGATGTTGTCTTCCTTGATCTGGAAGACGCCGTCGCACCAGATGACAAGGAACAGGCCCGCAAGAACATTATCGAAGCCCTGAATGATCTTGATTGGAGCGGCAAGACCGTATCCGTCCGTATCAACGGACTGGATACCCACTACATGTACCGGGACGTCGTTGATGTGGTTGAGCAGGCGGGTCACAATCTGGACCTGATTATGATCCCCAAGGCCGGCACCGCTGCCGACATCTACGCCATCGACATGCTGGTTACCCAGATTGAACAGGCCAAGAGTCATACCAACCCCATCGGTTTCGAGATGATTATTGAAACGGCCCTCGGAATGGCCAATGTTCACGAAATCGCTGCCGCTAGCCCGCGTAACGAATCCCTGCACTTCGGTGTAGCCGATTACGCTGCCTCAACCAAGGCCCGGACCACCGTCATCGGCGGCCCTAATGCCGATTATGGCGTGCTGACGGATGCGGATGCTGATGGCAACCGTGACTACCATTGGGGTGACATGTGGCATTATGCCGTCGCCCGTATGGTTGTCGCTGCCCGCGCCAACGGTCTGCGTCCCATTGACGGCCCGTTCGGTGATTTCTCTGACCCTGACGGATACGCCGCACAGGCTAACCGTTCGGCGGTCCTGGGTTGTGAAGGCAAGTGGGCCATTCATCCTTCCCAAACGGCCCTGGCCAACGAATTGTTCACCCCTTCGGAAGCCGAAGTCACCAAGGCCAAGCGTATTCTTGAAGCCATGGAACAAGCCCAGAAAGAAGGCAAAGGCGCGGTCGCCCTCGACGGACGCCTGATCGACATCGCTTCGATCAAGCAGGCCGAAGTACTGGTCCAAAAGGCCGAAGAAATCGCCGCAGCCGGTTAAGCGGCTCCAAGGTATGAAAAAATCAGCGGCGCTTTCGGGCGCTGCTTTTTTTTGCCTGTGACTTCACCATCCTGTGTGATAGATAACGGCCATGCATAATTATCTCGATTTTGAAAAACCGATTGCTGATCTTGAAGGCAAAATTGAAGAGCTTCGCCATCTGTCCAGCGATGGCGAGGTCAATATTGCCGACGAGGTGACCAAGCTTCAGGCCAAAGTTGACAAGTTGTTGCGTCAGACCTACGGCAAGCTGACGCCGTGGCAGAAGACCCAAATTGCCCGTCATCCTGATCGTCCGCATACGGTTGATTATCTGTCTGCCCTGATTGATGATTTTACCCCGCTTGCCGGTGACCGCGCCTTCGCCGAAGACAAGGCGATCATCGGCGGTTTGGGCCGTTTTCGCGGCTCTTCAGTGGTTGTCATTGGTAACGAGAAGGGGGCTGACACGAACGACAGAGTTGCCCACAATTTTGGCATGGCCCGTCCCGAGGGTTATCGCAAGGTCATCCGTTTGATGGAATTGGCCGATCGCTTCAACCTGCCGGTGATCACCCTGGTCGATACGCCGGGTGCTTATCCCGGGGTTGACGCCGAAGCGCGCGGACAGGCCGAAGCCATCGCCCGATCTATCGAAACCTGTTTCCAGATCAAGGTGCCGCTGATCAGCATCGTCATCGGTGAAGGCGGTTCCGGTGGCGCCATGGCCATGGCAGCCGCCAATTGCGTGCTGATGCTGGAACACGCCATCTATTCGGTCATCTCCCCCGAAGGATGCGCATCGATCCTGTGGCGTGATGGCGAGCAGTCCAAAGACGCCGCCGATGCTCTTAAGCTGACGGCGCAGGACTTGCTCAGACTTGACGTTATCGAAGGTATCATTGCCGAACCCCTGGGCGGCGCCCATCGTAGCCGGGATGCAACGATCAGGGCAGTCGGTGAGGCCATCGAAGGCAGCTTACAGGATTTGTCGGGCCTCGATGGGGGCGTTCTGAGAAGCAAGCGCCGGGAAAAATTCCTTAAAATCGGCTCGCAACTGCCTGAGTAACGCTCATTGTTTTTCCAGGTAAAGATCAAAATGTTTCAGTAATTCGGGAACATTCGGGTCAAGGGTTTCCCACAACTGCGCACCCTTGGGGTCGTTGTTGCGAAGGTAGCGCAAGAAGCTGTCACACTGTTTCTCAAGTTGTTTCTTGAAGTCGATCATCTGACTGGAAAACTTGTCCATTTCCAGGCCCTGATAGGCCATTTCCTCGTACAGCCAGGCTTCGCATTCCATATCGATCAGGCGCATTTTTCCCCAACGGTTGTTCAAATGCTGAATACCGTGACCAACCAGTTCATGAACCATCACTGCGGCCAACTCCTTGACCGGCCATTTGACACCGTGGCGGCTGACAATCACCAGAAAAGTCAATTGCCGGGCGCGTTTGAAATAGTGGGGCGAGAACAGGGCGACCTGGACAGAGGCCATGTTGGACATCTTGTCGGGATAGCGGGGATCGTAGACGATGGTCACCGGACCCTTTTTCTTCAACCGTTCGATTTGCGATTTACTGAACGCCGAACCACCTTCGATCAGGGCCAGGGCCTCGCTGATAACCTTCAGCGCCTGGGCCGGCTCAACAATCGGTACATCAAACTTTTCACCGACTGGCGGGGCCAGTCCAATCAGGGAAATGCCCTTGTATTCTGAAAGGGCCATGCCGGTTGTTATGGCGGGATCTTTAACGATGGCGGTTGCTTGTCTGTCGGTCAGTGCCGAGCCCTGCGTCGGCTGCAGCGCCAGTAAAGAGAGAAGGAAAAGGTGTGAAAACTTTTTAAACAGCCTGCCCAACAATCACCTCGCTGTTACCTTCGTTTATGTCAACGGTCCAGCCGAAATCATCGAAGATGGCATAAAGCACCGGCACCACAATCAACACCAGTCCGGTCGATGCCAGCAACCCGAAACTCAGGCTGGTGACCAGGGGAATCAGAATCTGCGCCTGTAGACTTTGTTCAAGCATTAGCGGCAACAGCCCGGCAATGGTCGTAAGCGAGGTCAGCAAGACGGCCCGGAAACGTTCGCGACTTGCGGTCTGGGCCGCATCAACAGACGATTTCCCTTCGGCCCTTCGGATCTTGATGAAGTGAACCAGCAGGATCGAATCATTGACGACGACACCGGCCAGTGAAGCGTAACCAATAATTGACGGCATCGACAAGTCGAGCCCCATCAACAGATGTCCCCAGATCACCCCGATCAGGCCAAGTGGGATGATCGACATGACAATGATGGGTTCAATGTAGCTTTTGAAAAGGAAGCAAAGCAGCAGGAAAACGCCAATAAGGCCGAGCCCGAAACCCTTGATAATGGATTTGCCGGTGGTCGCCCCCTCCTTAACCTGCCCCTCGTAGGAAATGCTGACCCCCGGATGTTCCGTGAGCAGGTTGTCCAGGAAACGACTGCGGGTATCGCGGATGATTTCGGCGACATTGGTGACCCGGGCGTCCACATCTCCCTGAATGGTCAGAGTACGCCTGCCATCGACCCGGGCGATCCGTGCCCAACCCCTGTCGCGTTGCAAGGTTGCCACCGTTGCCAGGGGCACCTGCCGACCCGACTTGGTGGTCAGGGTGAAGTATTCAAGATCAGCAAGTGAGTCGCGATCAAGGGCGGCGAGACGGACATCAATTTCCAGTGCTTCAGAGCCAACCTGGATTTCACTGACCGTGCGACCGAAAAAGGCGGCCCTGAGCTGGCTCGCGATGGTACTGGCGTCGAGTCCCAGGGACAGGGCCCCTGCGCTCAATTGCAGTCGGATTTCCGGTTTGCCGGGGCGCAAGTCGTCATGTAAATCCAGGACCCCTTCGTAAGTATTGATCCAGCCTTGCAGGGCCAGTGAAACGGATTTCAGTTCCTGCAGGTCATCCCCGTGCAGCCTTAAGTCAATGGCGCGCCCGGCAGGGCCGTGGGCGTATTCGACAAAATTGACCGCCAGAACATCGTCGAGGGTGCCACTTTCCTGGCGCCAGCGTTTGAGGATTTGCAATAGGCTGACGGTGCGAATTTCAGCATCCAGCAGGTCAACCGAAATGGTTGCGACATGGGGCCCTGTCTCGTTGGCGTCCCTGTTGGTGCCGTAGCGGATATTGATGTTTTTGACCAGCGCCTGTCCGCCAGGCTGATCCGGGCTAAATTCCGCATCGATACGTTTCAGGGCGGTGCTGATCCTGTCGACCGTCGCCTCGGTTCGGGAAAGCGGTGTTCCTTGCGGTAGCAGGACGCGGGCTTCAATGAGATTGCCGTCGATATCGGGGAACGCCAGGAACTTTAATCCGCCACCGGCGACGATGGAGATGGAAAGCAGGAAAAAACCAACCATCAGGCCGATGCTCAAGTATCGCCACTCGACAGCTTTATCGACAAGACGTCCGACAATACGCTGGCGCACCCAATCGAGCCGTTCTTCAAAACCCTGGCGGAACGTTGAGGGCTGCACACCGACGTGATTTTTTCTGGCGTGCGCCAGGTGATGGGGCAGGATCAAAAATGCTTCAACCAGCGACACGCTTAGTGTGGCGATCAGGATTATCGGCAAGACTTTGAGAATGTTGCCAATGGTGCCTTGCAGGAACATCAGTGAGCCGAAAATACAAACCGTCGTGATGTACGAGGCAATTACCCCCGGCGCCACCTGTCTGGTGCCGGTGATGGCGGCTTCGGTAATCGATTGTCCCTCGGCCAAGTGGCTGGCGATATTTTCGGACAGCACAATGGCGTCGTCCATGAGCAAGCCGACGGCGATCAAAAGCCCGACCATGGTAATCATGTCGAAGGAATAACCGAGCACCGACATCATAAAGATAGTGCCCAGGAACGAGATTGGCAGCCCCATGGCGACCCAGAACGAAAAACGGAAACTGAAAAACAGCCACATGGTCAGGAACACCAGGAACAGCCCCTGCATTCCGTTGTAGAGCAGCATGTTCAGGCGGTCGCGGACAATCGTCGAGATATTCTGGGTCAGCTCAAACTCAACGCCTGGCGGCACGATCTGGCGCTGTTGTTCCACAAAATCCGAAATAGCATCGACGACGACCAGGGTGTCTTCAGTCTTGGTCTTGGTTATTTCCAAGATGGCTGCGCGTTGGCCATTGAAGATAATTTTTTCCTCATCAAGCTCGAAACGGTCGGTGATTGTGGCGATGTCGCCCAGGCGAATTTCCGAACCGCTTTTGCCGGAAATGACAATCAGGTCACTAAATTGTTCGATTGAACGGCGCTCGTCGGCGAAACGGATCAAGGTATTGCGCTCGAACTGCTCAATGGCGCCGGCGGGAAGATCAATGCTTTGACGGGAAATGACATCAGCAATATCGGCAATGCTCAAACCGGATTGTCTAAGCGCCAATGCAGGAATTTCTATTCTGATCTGGTGATCGGAAAAACCCCTGATGGTGACTTGTGAAATGGCGCTGATTTGCAGCATCTGATTTTTCAGTTGTTCGGCGTATGCCTTCAAATGGGCCGGTGACATGGGTCCCGCAACGGCGACGGAAACGACAAAATCGGTTCGGCCATTTTGACTGATGACGGGGGGCTCGACTGATTCGGGGAAACTGTCGATGGCTTCAACTTCGGTTTTTATATCCCCCAAAAAGCGGTCAATATCGCTACCTTCACGCATTTTTATAATCGCGGTGCCGACATTTTCCTGTGAATCACAGCGTACCTCATTGATCTCGCTTATGCTTTCGACGGCATCTTCAATGCGTTCACAAATAGCGCTTTCCACTTCCAGGGCGCTGGCCCCGGGGTATACGGCGCGGACGGTGATTTGATCGGGTGGAATGTCAGGGAAGGTTTCACGTTTGACCGATGGTGCTGCGGCCAGGCCAATAACGATAAAGGCGATCATCAACAGGTTCGCCGCCGTCGGATGGGTGGCGAAAAAGCGGATCATCTGACCTCACCCCCGCCCTCGGCTTCTCTGATCAATCTGGCGCTAACGTCATCGTCCAGGCTCGGCACGACAAGCATTCCGGCAATCGCCGGAATGGGATCAGAAACGACAATTCTCTCGCCACTTACAAGGCCGCTTTTAATGACCGAGAAATTGGTTTGCGGGAAGGCAACCTCAACGGCCCTGATTTCAAGTCTGTTTTCACTGTTTACGACATAGACGTTTGATCCGTGCAGACTGGAGCGCGGGATGACAAGCTGCTGCGGGCGCGGGCGACCTTTGAGTTCAACCTCAACAAACATATTCTTGGTCAATGGCGGCCTTGAGCCGGGCAGGGCCTGTCCGTATGGATCATCGACGGCGACGATAACACCGGCGGTGCGGGTTTCAGGATCAATGCTGTCGTTGATACGGGTGAAGCGGGCTGGCCACTCAGCGTCGATGGAGCTGGCACGTAACCGAACGAGCGCTTCAAACCCTAACAGATCGGGCAGCTTGCTCATCAAACCTGCGGCGCCACCCGGCATAGTCGCGTGTGGCGGGATAAGATTGATCAGGCGACCAAGGGGTATCTGGGCGGTGACTTCGGCAACCGCGATATCATCAGCGACGGCAAGCACCTTGCCCAGGCCGGTGTACTGGGTCGCCTCGACATTAACTTCGGCGATGCGGGCATCAAAGGGGGCGACGACTTCAGTGCGCGCCAGATCAAGGTGGGCGGCTTCCAGTCGGGTCTGATTTTGTGCCCGCTGGGCATTCAGGACGTCGCGTTCGGCTGGAATTAAATTCAGGGTATTGCGCAAGCTCTGGACGCTTTGGCGGCCTTTCAGGAAATTGCGCTCCTCCTGATCAACAGCGGCCTGTGAAACGGTGCCCTGTTTATGCAGTTTGCGCTTGCGTTCAAAATCACCCTTGATCAGCTCAAGACTGCGTTCCTCTATTTCAAGGGAAGCCCTCGTGTTTTTCTGTGACCCGTTTAGTTCCTCTATCTGGGCATTGATGGCACGGAGGTCAGCTTCGGCCTGGGCGATGCCTAGACGGTAATCCGTCGGATCAATCTTCAGCAGCACAGTACCCTTGGCGACAATCGCGCCTTTTTTCAGTTGTGGATGAATTTCAACGATTTTTCCCGAGACTTCGGCAACGGCCTGCCAAATCCGGCCGGGCTTTACGTTGCCATAGCCGATGGCGCGGGGGATCAAGGTCACTTTCGCAACCTCGATAATCCGGACGCTGGCCATGAGCTCTTTTGCGGGTCGTTGTTCAGGCGATGTCCGGGACTTTAAGGCGATGGCAAAAACAAGGGCGCCGGCGATAACCGGTACCAGAAAAAGCCACAGGCGCCGCATTGTCAGAAACTGCTTCATCGCGCACATATCCTTATCTTTCAATACGATACATCCAGATTGCGAAAAAGGGAACGCAGTTTGCGAAAAAGGGAAAGACCTTTTTAAACCTGGCCGTGGCAGTGTTTGTATTTTTTACCTGAGGCACAGGGGCAGGGGGCGTTTCTGGCCACCTTTCCCCAAGTAGAGGGATCGTTTGGATCCTGCTGGGCTGACGCCTGACGGCTTCTGATCGGGGTCGCCAGGGTTTCAGTTTCTTCACCTTGTGCGTCGCCGCTTCTCTGAAAAGCGGGATCTTCGCGGGTCTCGGTCATTTCCTGTTCACTGCGCTGGAACAACCGAGGTTCTTCATCGGGTGATAACTGTAATTCGATGTGGGCCAGTAACTGGGTCAGGCGCTCGCGAAGGGAATTGAGCATTTCCTCGAACAGGTTGAAGGATTCCCGTTTGTATTCGTTAAGCGGGTCACGCTGGGCGTAGGCGCGCAGGCCGATACCCTGACGCAGGTGATCCAAGGTCAGTAGGTGATCTTTCCAGACTTGGTCGAGCATTTGCAGGAGCAGGTTTTTTTCGATGGAGCGAATGACTTCAGCGCCATAATTGACGGTCTTTTCGGCGGCCAGTCTGTTGCCCATGTCGTTTAAGCGATCACGGATTTCAGCGTCGGCAATGCCATCTTCCTTGGCCCAGTCGGCAATCGGCAAATCCTTGCCGAAAATACGCAGCACTTCTTCGTGCAAGCCGTCCGTGTCCCACTGTTCGGCGTAGGCTTTTTCCGGGATGCAGCGGCTGACCATATCGTCGATGATCTGGGCACGCATGTCGTTGATTTCTTCGGAAACGTCGTCGCTTTCCATCAGTTCTTTACGTTGTTCAAAAATGACCTTGCGCTGGTCATTCATGACATCATCGAATTTCAGCAGATTTTTACGGATTTCAAAGTTGCGGGCTTCAACCTTTTGCTGGGCTTTTTCCAGGGCCTTGTTGACCCATGGATGAACAATGGCCTCGCCTTCTTCAAGGCCAAGCTTTTGCAACATGGTGTCAATACGTTCGGAACCGAAGATGCGCATCAGATCATCTTCCAGTGACAGGAAGAATTTCGATGCACCGACGTCGCCCTGACGTCCGGCGCGGCCTCGCAGCTGATTGTCAATGCGTCGGCTTTCGTGGCGTTCGGTGCCGACAATGTAAAGGCCTCCAGCCTCCAGGACCTGCTGCTTGCGGGTTTTGATCTCGTCAGTGATGCGGGCTGTGACGTCGGCGATTTTAGCTTCGTCGGTAACCCCGTCGAGTTCCGCCGCCAGGAGCATGTCAAGATTGCCACCCAGTTGAATGTCGGTGCCGCGGCCAGCCATGTTGGTGGCGATGGTAACGGAGCCTGGCTCGCCTGCGGTGGCGATGATGTTGGCTTCCTGTTCATGGTGACGGGCGTTAAGAACGTTGTGCTCGATCTTGTCGGCTTTCAGCAGATCAGAAAGATGTTCGGATTTTTCAATGCTGACGGTGCCGACAAGTGTTGGCTGATGGCGTTTCTGGCATTCCTTGATCAGGGTGATCAGGGCGGCATCTTTTTCAGCCGTTGTGCGATAAACCTCATCATCCATATCGTCGCGAATGCAGGCAACATTGGTCGGGATGTCGATAACTTCGAGGCCGTAAATTTCGGAAAACTCACCGGCTTCGGTCATCGCCGTTCCGGTCATACCGGCCAGTTTTGGATAAAGCCTGAAATAATTCTGGAAGGTGATCGAGGCCAGGGTCTGGTTCTCGTTCTGGATTTCAACGCCTTCCTTGGCTTCCAGCGCCTGATGCAGGCCGTCAGAATAGCGCCGACCTTCCATCATACGACCGGTGAATTCATCGATGATGACGACCTTGTTGTCGCTGACGATGTAATCGGTATCGCGCTCAAAAAGGATGTGGGCCCTGAGCGCCTGATTGGCGTGATGAACAAGGGTAATATTGTTCATGTCATACATGGAGCCTTCTTCAAGCAATCCTGCCTTGCGAAGCAACTGTTCGACGTTTTCGGTGCCGACTTCGGTCATTGTCACCGCTTTGACTTTTTCGTCTTTTTCGTAGTCTTCGGGGGACAGTTTTGGAATCAGTTTGTCGATGGCGACATACATGTCGGCGGCGTCTTCGGTTGGCCCGGAAATAATAAGCGGGGTGCGTGCTTCATCAATCAGGATCGAATCGACTTCATCGACGATGGCGAAGCCGAACGGTCTTTGCACCATATCTTCGAGGGTGAATTTCATGTTGTCGCGCAGGTAATCGAAGCCAAGTTCGTTATTGGTCGCGTAGGTCACATCACTGGCGTAAGCAGCACGGCGGTCATCATCATCAAGGCCATGAACAATGGACGAGCAGCTCATGCCCAGGGCGTTGTAGATGGCGCTCATCCATTCCGAATCGCGCTTGGCAAGATAGTCGTTGACGGTAACCACATGGGCGCCCTCGCCGCTCAGGGCGTTAAGGTAGACCGGCAGGGTCGAGGCAAGGGTTTTACCTTCACCGGTGCGCATCTCGGTAATCATACCCCTGTGCAGGACAACGCCACCCAATAGCTGGACATCGAAATGGCGTTGGCCAAGGGTTCGCTTGGCGGCTTCGCGAACAGTGGCGAAGGCGTCAACGAGCAGGTCATCAAGGCTCTCGCCAGCGCTCAGGCGGTCCTTTAACCACGGCGTGCGGGCGCGCAGTTCATCGTCGCTCAATGCCTCCAGTTGCGCTTCAAGCGCATTGATGGCTTCGACGTCCTTATTCAGGGTTTTCAGGAAGCGCTCGTTGGCAGAACCGAACAATCGCCGGGCGATGGCGCCGATCATTTATGACCTCAAAAAAACGGGTGGCTGAGAGGACCGAAAGAACATCCCCCGGGCCGATGAAAGAGATAGAGTCCAGAAGGGCGTCTGTCAATGCAACGTCGCAGAGAAATTACGCTTTCCTGAGCAGTTCACGTCCTGAAATTGCTGTTTTTTGATTATATTTGATCCTGAGAGCCCTTGTCTGGCGGGTGGCGATATGGTTAATACCAACGGCATTTCCCACTTAAAGGACCTTCACTTCTCATGACACGTATCAGCCAGACACTTGTGCTTTTTATCTTCGCTTTGAACATGACCTTGCCGCAGCCCGCTTTTGCTGCCGAAGACGGCGTCGTCGTCGCCAACGTCAATGGCGTCAAGATTTTCAAATCCGATATTGAAGAGGCACGCCTGCGCCTGCCCGAACGATTCAACGAGGTTCCGCTGGAGGCAGTCTACGGGCTGCTTATTAATTCCCTGATTGACAGCAAACTGGTCGCTGCCGAAGCCCGCAAGATCAACCTGGATAAAGATCCCATCGTCCGCCAGCAATTGGCCCGCATTGAGGAACAGGTGCTGGAACGCGCCTTTCTGACCGCCTATATCGACAAGCGCATCACCGATGAAGCGCTTGCGGAGCAATACCAGAAAATGGTCAAGCAGGTGTCGGTGAAAGAAGAAGTCAGCGCCCGTCATATTCTTCTTGAGACCGAAGCCCAGGCCCGCGAAGTAATCAAGGAACTTAAAGGCGGTGCCGATTTTGCCGAACTGGCGAAAACAAGGTCCAAAGGCCCATCAGGACCCAACGGTGGCGACCTTGGCTTCTTCGGTGAAGGACAAATGGTGCCGGCATTCTCGAAAGCCGCCTTCGCCATGCAGGCGGGAGAAACCACGGACGAGCCGGTGCAGACCCAGTTCGGATGGCATGTCATCAAGGTTGATGACCGTCGCACCGTTCAGCCGCCAACCCTGGAGGATTCCCAACAGGATTTGCGGATCGCCCTGTCACGGGAAATCGGTTCGGCGTTCTTGCAGGACCTGCGCAAGGCGGCAACCGTCGAGCGCTTTAATCTGGACGGCACAGCGATGCAAGAGACCGAGCCCGCCCAGTAGGGAGTCAAAGACCATGAGCGAAATTTCGCCGCTGGCGCCTGATCATTTCCCGTCCTTGCCTGCCCTTGATGGGGTCAGGCTGGGTGCGGGCGAGGCCGGTATCCGTTATCAGGGACGCAACGACCTGATGGTTGTCGAGATGGCCGCAAACACCACAGTGGCCGGAGTCTTTACCCGTTCGCTGACAGCTTCGGCCCCGGTCGAATGGTGCCGCAAGGCGCTCAGCGGCGGTCAGGCGCAAGTCCTGATCGTTAACTCGGGCAATGCCAACGCCTTTACCGGTCAGGCCGGGGTCTATAGCGTCGAGCGCACGGTGGAGGCCGCCGCCGATCTGTTTTCCTGTCGCCCGTCCAAGGTTTTTGTCGCCTCAACCGGGGTTATTGGCGAGACCCTGGCCGACGACAAGCTAACCGCAGCCTTGCCGGGCCTTGAAGGATCGCTGGACGGCGATAACTGGCATGACGCCGCACAGGCCATCATGACCACCGACACCTTTTCCAAAGGGGCCAGCCGCACGGCCATGATCGGTGATGTTGAAGTGACCATCAACGGCATCGCCAAGGGGTCGGGCATGATCGCCCCTGATATGGCGACGATGCTGGCGTTTGTCTTTACCGATGCCGATATCCCTGCTGACACCTTGCAGGAACTTTTGGCCGCCGGTAGTGAGAAGTCTTTCAACGCGATCACCGTTGACAGCGATACCTCGACCAGCGACACCCTGATGCTGTTCGCCACCGCAAAGGCGGGCAATAACACAACCGCGCCGCTGGATGATTTCACGGCCAAGCTGGATGAGTTGTTGATTGATCTGGCCGGTCAGGTGGTCCGCGACGGCGAGGGTGCGACCAAGTTTATTTCCGTCACCGTAAATGGCGCCGCAGATGACGGTGCGGCCAAGCGTATTGGCCTTTGTATTGCCAATTCACCACTGGTCAAAACCGCCATTGCCGGTGAAGACGCCAACTGGGGCCGTATCGTCATGGCTGTTGGCAAGGCCGGTGAAAAAGCCGACCGGGACAAATTGGCTATTGATATTGGCGGCATTCGCGTCGCCGCTGACGGCATGGTCGTCCCCGGTTATGATGAAACCCCGGTCGCCGAACACATGAAGGGTGCCGAAATCGATATCCTTGTTGATGTCGGCATCGGCGATGGGAATGCTACGGTGTGGACCTGCGACCTGACCCACGGATACATCACAATCAATGCCGATTACCGATCCTGATAACGGTTGCTACGGGGCCGAGGTTAAAAAGCCGGATGCATCGGTGCCAACCCTGCTGGTTTCAGCCGTCGCCCTGATTGATACGGATGGCCGGGTGCTGTTGGCCCAAAGGCCTGCCGGTAAGTCGATGGCGGGGCTTTGGGAATTTCCCGGCGGCAAGGTTGACGAAGGCGAGACACCTGAAAGCGCTCTGGTCCGTGAACTTGCCGAAGAGCTTGATATCGACATTACCGAAAGCTGTCTGGCGCCGCTGACCTTTGCGTCGCATATTTATGATGCGGAAGGTGCGGGAGGCAAGGCTTTCCATTTGTTGATGCCGCTGTTTGTTTGCCGGGTCTGGAAGGGTATGATTAAACCACTGGAGGGGCAGCAGTTGAAATGGGTGCGCCCCCTGGATATGCGAAATCTCGAGATGCCCGCCGCCGATATTCCGCTGGTGGCGATTTTAAGGGACTGGTTATGAGCAACGCCTGCGTCATTATCATCGGCAACGAAGTTCTTTCCGGGCGCACCAAGGATGCCAACCTGTCGTTTTTGGGGGAGCGTCTGAACGAAATTGGCGTCCGCCTTCTGGAGGCGCGCGTCATCGCCGATGATACGGACACCATTATCGAAAACGTCAACGACTGCCGGGCCCGCTTCGATTATGTCTTCACCACCGGCGGCATCGGGCCGACCCACGACGACATCACATCGGACGCCATCGCCAAGGCCTTTGGCCTGCCGCTGATCCGTAACCCGGAGGCCCTGGCATTGTTGCAGCAGCATTACAGCAACCCCGAAGACCTCAACGAACAACGTCTGAAAATGTGTGAAACCCCCGAAGGCGCGACCCTGATCGACAATCCGATCAGCAAGGCACCGGGCTATCAGATCGGCAACGTCTTTGTTCTGGCCGGGGTGCCGGTGGTGATGCGGGCGATGTTCGAATCCCTCAAACACCGGCTGGTTGGCGGTCTGCCGATGCTATCGATCACCATCGTCGCCTATATCGGCGAAGGGGTGCTGGCAGGGGGACTGGGTGTCGTTCAGGAGGCTCACGCCGCCGTCGAAATTGGCAGCTACCCGTTTTTCCGTGAGGGCGCCCTGGGTTCCGCGCTGGTCCTGCGCGGCACCGATCAGGCAGGGCTTGAAGCCGCAGCAGAAGCCGTCCGCGAGATGGTCAGGGGGCTGGGGGTGGAGCCGTTTGAAGAGCAGTAATCTCTTTTATTAGCACACCCCGCCAAACGTGCTATACGCAGTGTCGCCAATCACAAATGCCAGAGCAACCTGCGTTCTGATGAACCCAGATAAGTTGCTCTGATATTTTTAAAGCGATCAAATTTTCTGCTTTTAAATGATTTCATTTAAATGCAGTTTGATCTCAGTGCGGGCGTGGTGAAATTGGTAAACACAAGAGACTTAAAATCTCTCGGCCTCACGGCCTTGCCGGTTCAAGTCCGGCCGCCCGCACCAATTTTCTTTTATCCCCAAACTGTAGACTTCTTATAGTTGTGACTCGTCTCATTGATTGCTAGGCTCAATTGAATAGAAAATCAATCGCGTTGGATAAACGAACATGAATATATCCAAAGTAGTTTACTGGTTTGGAGCTGTTGCTTCAGTGATAACTATTTATATGTTTTTCACGGCACCAAACTCACGGGATTTCATGACTGGTGGTTCTCAAAATACTGGGGGGAACACCAATAACGTATCATCCCATGCTGTCAGCAGCGGTCAAAATAGCAGTGCGACCAGCAATGTGAACATTAACAATAATGTAAGCGTAATAAACAAAAGTGTTTATGCCGAAAAAAATGCTGTTGTGATCGTAGGAGATTAAGGAAGTGAGTAAAAAGGCGCCTAAGGTTTTTATTTCATATTCACACGATAATCCTGAACACAAGCGTTGGGTTGCTGAACTCGGTACTCATCTAAGGCAGAATGGAGTTGATGCCGTCTTAGACCAATGGGATCTACAGCCTGGCAAAGATGTACCAATGTTTATGGAGGAACAACTTAGAGAATGTGACTTCGCCCTTTTAGTTTGTACTGAGCGATACGTTGAAAAAGCAAATAGTGGGACTGGTGGTGTTGGCTATGAAAAGATGATTGTCAGTGCAGCACTAATTAAAGATATTGATGTAGGAAAATTTATTCCAATTATCCGACAATCAGGCTCCAAATTGGTTCCGACTTTTATTGAGACAAAGTTTTTTATTGATTTTTCGGATGATGAATATTTTGAAACAGTAATTGATGATCTGCTGAGATTTCTGCTGGGTGAAGAGATTTCTAAAAAGCCCCCACTTGGTGTACCCCCAACCTTTTCTTCTGAAGTAACAACTTCTACCCGATCTGTGGCAAGATCAAAAAGCGATCTTTCTGTTGAAGCTTTTCAGATATTTTCAAAATTGGTCGAAGCGTATGACAAGGGATTAAATTTAAATTGGGGCAAGGCAGGAATAGCGAAAGAACATGACTTTGGGAAAATAACAATTGATACGGCACTTAGTGAGTTATGTAAGAGAAATTTCTTATTTTATAGTCAGGTTAACTATACTTATTCGCTAACTGATGACGGTAAGCATTACGCTAAGAAAGTAGGGATAGTCTAATAGTCAATCTTCTAGCGATGAGTACGCAGCGAAATCTACCCTAAAAATAGCAAGATACTGGGTTGATATGAATAGAAAATTGTAAAAAACGTACGCACTTTTCGACACAGTGACCTTGCAACAAATTGAAAATACACAAAACACAAGAGACTTAAAATCTCTCGGCCTCACGGCCTTGCCGGTTCAAGTCCGGCCGCCCGCACCACTCACCTTAGAGGTTACCAAGGCGTAGACCTATTGACGCTTTTGGCGCTATTGTCACTGGTCTTTGTGATAAACTCACTCCATGCAATTCATACCATTATTCCTAACCGTTCTCATCCTTCCAACTCTAGCCTTCGCCGATGTAACTGGCCCCGCCCGAGTCGTTGATGGCGACTTGATTGTGGGTGATTTTGAGGCAGGGAACTTAACGGGTTGGCAAGAGAAGGCGTTCAAGAACAAAACCCTCTACGAACTGGTCGAAGGCGAAGTGGGAACGGTCCTCAAGGCGGACAGCAAGGCAAGCGCCTCAGGACTGTATAGGGAAATAAAAATTGATTTGGTAAAAACGCCCTGCCTCACTTGGTCATGGAAGGTGGACGGTATTCTTAATGGCTTGGATGAGACAACCAAGAACGGTGACGATTATCCAGCGCGGGTATACGTGGTTTTTTCCGGAGGACTTTTCTTCTGGAAAACACGTGCCTTGAATTACGTCTGGTCCAATGGGCGTCCAATAGGTTCGGTGTGGCCAAACGCTTATACAAGTAAGTCCATTATTATTGATGGTGACAGGGAATGCTGGGTTCTTGATCGGGGCAAGGCGCAGAGAAACGCGGACGGGCGCGCATACCGCCTGACAGGTTCCATGGGTGATGTCACCGAACGCAAAAAAACCGAGCAATCCCTACTAAATAATCAGAAAGTGCTGCGGGTCTTCCTCGATTCCACCATTGATAATGCCGCGTTAATCAATCTTGATGGAATTATTCAGAACATAAACAAGGCGATGGCTGAACGATATGGAAAAGCCCAGGACGATCTTATTGGCCAACCCATGTTCGCCAGTCCGCCGACAGAAACCGGCAAGCGCCGTTGGGAATGGGTCAACGAGGTCATAGAAACGCGAACTTTTGTGCGCCGTATCGATGAACAGGAAGGAATATGGTTCGACAACAGCTATTTCCCTGTTTTTGATGATAACGGGATGGTTATACAAATTGCCATTTTCGCCCGCGATATAACGGACCAAAAGGAATTGGAAAAGGCGCTGAAGGAAAGCCAAACAAGGTTCAGGGATTTTGCCGAGTCAGCATCCGATTATTTTTGGGAAACAGATATTCAGCACAGGCTTGTTTGGGAATCTGAAAGGGTAAACGAAATTGCCGGCCTTAAATTTGAGGACGTGAAAGGCAAGGCTCGCTGGGAACTCCCGGGACCGGTTAAAGATGATAAGGACTTCTGGAAGGAATTTAGAGCCACCGTGGAAGACCATCAGCCATTCCGCGATTTTGAATTTCCTTATGAAAACAAGGATGGAAAAATTTTCGAAATACGGGTAAGCGGCGTGCCGGTATTTGAAGATAAAACATTCATTGGCTACCGGGGCGTTACGCGTGACGTGACAGACCTGAAGAAAGCCGAATTTGAGTTGAAAATCGCCAAAGAGCGGGCAGAATCGGCTGATCGGGCGAAATCCGACCTATTGGCTAACATGAGTCATGAACTGCGCACCCCCTTAAATGCCATTCTTGGCTTTTCGGCGATGATGAAGGAAGAAGTTTTCGGCGTTCTTGATGAAAAATATGTGGAATACGCCAATGATATCAATCGTTCCGGCGGTCACTTGCTTGAACTGATCAATGATATTCTCGATGTTTCAGCCATTGATGCCGGTAAAATTGAACTTGATGAGGAAAATCTGGACGTTGGCGAGGTCATTGAAGTCGCCGTGAACATGGTCAGTGCTCGTGCCGAGACAGGAAACGTCCGCCTGGTAAGCATTCCGAGTAACGATCTGCCTGAACTTTATGCCGACGCACGAAGACTGACGCAGATATTGCTTAATTTGTTATCCAACGCGATCAAGTTCACGCCGGCCAACGGAGAGGTTTCAATAGCCGCCTGTGTTGATGATGAAGATGCTCATATTATCACGATCATTGATACAGGTGTCGGTATGAGTGGCGAAGAGCTGGACAAAGCGATGTCAAAGTTTGGGCAGGTGGACAGTGGCCTCAATAGAAGACATGAAGGGACCGGCCTTGGATTGCCGCTTGCGCGGAGACTGATCGAATTGCACGGTGGGCAAATGCAAATCGACAGCAAAAAAGGCGGTGGCACGACCGTTACCATCAAATTCCCCGCTCAAAGAACCGTTACCTAAGGTGGATTTTTGTTTATGGCCATTTCCCGTATTTTTCTGTTTTTGATTTTGCTTCCCATCCCGGCGATGGCCGCAGGTCCGGTTGCTGCGTTTGAGCAAACCAACAAGAGTTTTTTCGGTGGCCTCGCCCTTGAAGGATATGACGCCGTCGGTTACTTCACCAATGGTATGGCGAACAAAGGTAAAGAGACTCATGCATTTGAATGGAATGGGGCCCGCTGGTTGTTTTCCAGTGCAGTCAACCGGGAACGTTTTGCCGCCAATCCACAAGCCTTTGCCCCGCAATACGGGGGGTATTGCTCCAATCAGATGAGTCTTGGAAATTTAAGCGATATCGATCCGGAAGTATGGCGCATCATTGATGGCAAACTGTATCTGTTCGGCCATCAGGCGGGACGGGTGCGTTGGGCCGATCAGGTTTATCAAAAAATTGGCACTGCGGATGAAAACTGGGCCGGTTATCTTGGCAAGGAATAGCGTGTTCTAGGTCAAGGCAACGGCCTGAAAATATGTTAAACTTCCATCAGTAATCGGGGATAGTCCCGACCTGTTACAGATGAGGTTGATCATGTTGACTCGACGGTTGAGCGACAAGATTATTGCCGCCCACCAGACCGCCTGTGAGGAAAACCACAAGGTGATTGCGGATTTGCTTCTGGAAGCGCTGGAAGTTGATTTGTCGAATATTGGCGGGGTTGGAGGGGATCATCGGCAATGGTCCAAGGAAATGGAAGAAGCCTTCACCCTGCATGAGAAAGTTTTTGGCACCATCAAGCTGAACTGAGCGCTCAGGGTTCCGTTTTGTCTTCTGCATCCTCAACCGGTCGCTCGACCTGGCTTCTGCGGTCCTCGCCCTTAATCGGATTTCCTTCATGACGACGACGGTCCGGCCCGAAGAATTTTGTCTCTTTGATAAACAACCGATCATCATTAAGAACCGAGCAAATGTGCTGGTAAATTGATTTGACCGAAACAGGTGCGGCAAGGAATTCCGTCATCCCCAGATCGCGAGCCGCGATGACGTTAGCCTGTTCGCAGTAAGCGGTAACAATGATGATCGGCACAAACGGATTCGGGCTTTTATCCGGATCACGAATCTGGTTGAGAAACTTCAACTCATCATGGCCCGGCGCCCAGTTCGAGAAAATCAAATCCGCCTGTTGACCTTTAAACATCTGGAAAGCTTTATCAGGGTCGTTAACGTCGCGCAATTTGACGATGCCAAGCTCGTGCAAGGCTGTCCGCAGAATGGTTAGCATGTGCGGGTTACTGTCAACAATCAGGACGTCGAGGTGGCTTAGGTCATAACGCTCCATTTGTATGGCCTTGCTCGTTCATAAAATCCAGCAAAGCTACAATACAACATGTGGCCAACTTGGGCATTGATCTGGGGTAAGCGCTGATAAACATTGAATATGTGGAGGAAATGTATAGGTTTCTGCTTTCATCCCTTCAAGGAGCGCAATCGAAGATGACAGCCGTGGATTCCAACAGTTTACGGAGCCAATTTGATGACCTGACCGCCAGGATTGGTATTATCGGCATGGGCTATGTTGGGCTGCCGTTGGCGCTGGCTTGTGTCAAAAGCGGCTTCGCCACGACCGGTTTTGATGTTGACGAGGAAAAGGTTGAAGCCCTTCTAAACGGACGCTCCTACCTTAAGCATATTGACGCTGCACACATTAAAGAAGCCGCCCAGGGTGGTAAGCTTGACGCGACCGACGATTTCTCCCGGCTTGCCGATATGGACGCCATTATTATCTGCGTACCGACACCGTTGGCTGCCGGCAATGTACCGGATTTAAGTTATGTGACTTCGACAACGGACGTGATTGCAAAGTATCTGCGCGCCGGGCAAATGGTCGTGCTGGAATCAACGACGTATCCCGGCACAACGGCGGAAGTGATGCGGCCCATTCTTGAGGCCGGCGGTCTTAAATCGGGACAGGATTTCTTCCTCGCCTATTCACCGGAACGCGAGGACCCGGGCAACCCGACCCATGAGACATCGATTATCCCGAAGGTTGTCGGCGGTGATGGCGAGGAGGCCCTGAAACTGGCCGTTGCCCTATACGACAAGATCGTCGTACAGACGGTGCCGGTCTCATCCCTTGATACGGCCGAAGCGGTGAAGTTGACCGAAAACATCTTCCGATCCGTCAACATCGCCCTGGTCAATGAATTAAAGCTGATCTACGGAAAAATGGGTATCGACATCTGGGAAGTGATCGAGGCGGCGAAAAGCAAGCCGTTCGGCTATATGCCGTTTTATCCAGGACCGGGCCTGGGCGGCCACTGCATCCCCATTGATCCTTTTTACCTGACATGGCGGGCCAAACAGTTCGGCCAACAAACCCGTTTTATTGAACTTGCCGGCGAAATCAACACGGCCATGCCAAACCATGTCGTTGAGGTGCTGGAAGGAGCCCTTAAGGAACGTTTCGATAAGAGCCTGAAGGGATCAAAAATCCTGATACTGGGCATCGCCTACAAAAAGAACGTCGCCGACGTCCGTGAAAGCCCGGCCTTCGCTATTATCGAATTGCTGGAAGGGAATGGTGCCACCACCGCCTTTTATGATCCGCACGTTCTGGAAATCCCGACAACCCGGGAACACATGGATTTGGCGGGACGCAAGTCGATTGAATGGAACCCTGATACATTCGGTGAGTATGACGCAACATTGATCGCTACTGATCATGACGGGGTGGATTATGAAGTGCTAACCGAGAAAAGTTTACTGGTAATCGATAGCCGCAATGCAACCAGGGACAATAACGATCAGGACGGCAAAATTGTTCGGGATTGAGTCATTCTAAGAAAGTAACGTATCTAATATTTAAGGCAAAATTAAAGGAAAAACGTGTGACAAACAGGCCGTCTCTTCATGAAAACCTGACTGAACGTGAAAACGTCAAGGTTGGTACAGAGCGCGGTTTTGGGCTGGTCTTCGCTGTCGTCTTCATCGTTATTTCTCTGTTACCCCTTTTCACTATGTCCGATCAGGAAGGCCAACTGCGCATCTGGGCGTTGGTCGTCGCGGGTTTTTTTGCAGGTACCGCCCTGACCATGCCGCGACTGTTAGCGCCATTGAATAAATTGTGGTTCCGTTTTGGGCTTCTCCTGCACAAGATCGTCAATCCCCTGATCATGGGGGTGCTGTTTTTCGTTACAGTTACACCGATTGGTCTGATTATGCGTAGCATGGGCAAGACGCCACTGAAACTCGGTTTTGATAAAAACGCTGATACATACTGGATCACCCGAACTCCACCCGGCCCGGCGCCAGAAACAATGAAACGGCAATTTTAGGAGTATTTGCTGCAATGAGTTTTCTTGCCGAATTGTTGATGTTCCTCAGGGAACGCAAAAAATTTTGGTTGCTGCCGATCATCATTATGATGGTCATCTTCGGCGGGCTTGTCGTATTGAGCCAGGGTTCCGCCGTTGCGCCTTTTATTTACACCATCTTCTAGAAGAAGAGATTTGAATGCGTATTCTGGGTGTTTCCGCATATTACCATGACAGCGCTGCCGCCCTGATCGAGGACGGTTTAATCATCGCGGCCGTACAGGAAGAGCGCTTTACACGCAAAAAACATGATGCGGCCTTTCCTGAACGCGCCATATCCTACTGCCTGGAAGAGGCCGGAATTGGATTGAAAGAGGTCGATTTTGTCACCTTCTATGACAAGCCGTTCCTGAAATTTGAACGTCTGCTGGAAACATATCTGTCGTTTGCCCCGAAGGGTTTTTCTTCTTTCAAGATGGCTATGCCGATCTGGCTTAAGGAAAAGCTGTTTCAGAAAGATCTTCTGAGAAAGAAGTTTAAAGAATACGATTCCGATTTTGACTGGATGAACAAACTTCTGTTTTCGGAGCATCATTTCAGTCATGCTGCCAGCGCCTTTTTTCCTTCTCCTTTTGAGGATGCCTGCGTTCTGACCATGGATGGCGTCGGGGAATGGGCCACCACCTCGGTTGCACTGGGCCATGGCAACAAACTGGAAATGACCAGGGAAATCCACTTTCCCCATTCTCTGGGTCTGCTTTATTCGGCGATGACATATTACACTGGTTTCAAGGTCAATTCCGGCGAATACAAGGTAATGGGGCTGGCTCCTTATGGGGAACCCAAATACGCCCAGCAAATGCTGGATAACCTGATTGACGTCAAGGAGGACGGGTCATTCCGGTTGGATCAAAAATACTTTGATTATTGCACCGGCCTGACCATGACAAACCGGGCTTTTGATGACCTGATGGGTGGCCCAGCGCGTCAGGGGGAAGAGTTACTGACCCAGCGCCATATGGATCTGGCCGCATCAATCCAGGCGGTGACAGAAGAGGTCGTGCTTAAAATGACTCGCTCACTGGCAAAAGAAACCAGCCAAAAGAACTTGTGTTTGGCCGGTGGCGTCGCCCTGAACTGTGTCGCCAATGGCAAAGTATTGCGTGACGGGGCGTTCGAGAATATATGGGTGCAGCCCGCTGCTGGAGATGCCGGTGGCGCCTTGGGGGCGGCGCTTGCTGCCTATTATGTTCATAAAGGCCAGCCACGCAGTGTTTCAGACCATGGCGACGCCATGAGGGGCTCGTACCTGGGGCCGGATTATTCTCAAGCTAATATCGAGGCGCGCCTGACACAGGTCGGGGCGAAGTTTGAAAGCCTTACTGAGGTCGCCATGATCGAAACGACAGCGCAGGCACTGGCTGACGGCAAAGCGATTGGGTGGTTTCAGGGGCGTATGGAGTTTGGCCCCCGTGCCTTGGGCGGGCGCTCGTTTCTGGGTGACGCAAGATCACCTGAAATGCAAAAATTGCTTAATTTAAAAGTGAAGTACCGGGAGAGTTTTCGCCCCTTTGCACCTGCTGTTTTGCGCGAAGACGTCAGCGATTGGTTCGAGATTGATGAAGACAGTCCCTACATGCTGATGGTGGCCGATGTAGCCCAGAAGCATCGCTTGCAGATGAGCGAGGAAGAACAGGCCCTGTTTGGCATCGATAAATTAAACGTTCCGCGTTCCGATATTCCGGCCGTTACCCATGTCGACTATTCAGCACGTATCCAAACTGTTCACGAGGGCACTAATCCTGCCTACCATGCCTTGATTAGCCGTTTCAAAGAGTTGACCGGCTGCCCCGTTATCGTCAACACCAGCTTCAACGTACGCGGCGAACCGATTGTCTGCACGCCTGAGGACGCCTTCCATTGCTTTATGGGGACAGAGGCGGAGATGCTGGTTGTTGGTAATGTTGTTCTTCGTAAGGAAGATCAGGACCCAGCCGTGAGGCTGGATTACACGGATGCTTTTGAGTTGGATTGATACCTGGTTTGAGGGGGGACTTGGGTGATTAGACAAATCCCATGCTGACCTGTTAATACAGGTGAAATACAGGTGGCTGCCGGAGCCAAACGGGCATTTTGTAGCTAATTTACAAATAGTCTTTCGCCCTTCCTCAAACCCGGATGCCCTTTAACGCATACCAGAACAAGGCCCTGGCGGCCAAGCTCAGTGCCAAAAATGTAAAACCCGAGTAAAGGACGGAATCACCCTGTCCTATAAGTGATGGCTATTGTCTGATAACGTGACGTTAGGGAGATAATGTTCGGACGTCTCTAGGACCGCAGACGCATATACATACGATGCGACATAAATGTAAAAAAATCATACCTGCTCTAGGACTGATAGTCATCGTGTGTTATTGGATTGGAATGATCCAAAACCCCATACCCATCGTATTTTTATTTAGAGCATTAGATAGTGCGTCAAATACTTTTAAATAGTGAAGGTGCTGTCATTGCACGGATGCCAAGGCCTTCTTTGGAAACTGGCTCGGTGCTGGTACGCGCCCATTTTTCCTTGATTAGTGTCGGTACAGAGGTGGCTTCTTTGCGGCCTTCAGTACCTTCTGATCCAGATTCTGGTATTCTCGATAAAATCCAGACATATAACAGCCTAGCCTCGCTCTATCTCGGCAAGGCAATACGTAACCCAGGTCTGGCTGCCCGCAGGGTGCAATCAATCGCAATGAATCGTGTCCGAAGGGGCTTGCCAAATAAAACTGTACAGCCCAGGTCGTCAGTCAATATCGGTGAAGTAATCTGGAATATAATCGGTCAAGGGAAGCTGAAAGTTGATGGCTCTTCTCTTCACCTCATAACTGATAAAAGTCAATTTGGGTATCAATGCGTGTCCCAAGATTTTTCTATTCCTAAAGGACATTCCCCGTGTCTGGAAATATCTGGAGAAGTTGAAGAAGGGTTGATGTGCGTGGGCTTGCTGTCGGGCAAACATGGCAAATGGATAGACTCTTTCACCTTGGGGCAAGGCTCTTTCGATGAACGTTTTGTCTATGAGGCAGGAGGTGCAGAAGACGCCACCTTGGTGATTGCAAATGCTGGAACTGGTTCCTCATCAAGTATTAGAATCGCTGGCGTTAATGTTTTAATGATTCCGCCTGACCAAGAAGGACTTCCTCACAGCGAGATGAACCAGCAAGGGTGGAACGTTGGTTATTCTCTCGCCGGCGAAGTCGTCGCTGTAGGAGAAGGTGTGTCAGATTTGGCCATTGGTGACATGGTTGCCTGCGCGGGAGCTGGCAGCGCCAACCACGCCGAATATGTTGCCGTTAAACGTAATCTTGTTTGCCCCATTCCAAAGGGTTGTGACCCGCGATGGGCGGCAACGACAACTGTTGGAACTATTGCCCTGCAAGGCGTAAGGCGGGCGAACATTGAATTGGGTGAGAAAGTCGGGGTCATCGGCTTGGGATTGATCGGCCAGATGACCGTGCAAATTCTCAGAGCTGCAGGCTGTAGGGTTATTGGCCTGGATATTGATGCTACTCGTGTCGAACGTGCCTTGGCTCAAGGGATGGATGGTGGCACTGATGATCCAGACGAATTCAAACGGCTGGTCATTGATGCCACCTGTGGTCATGGGCTGGATAAAACACTGATTACAGCATCGAGCAAATCAAGCAGGGTGGTTAATCTTTCCATGGAAATAACGAGAATGAAGGGATGTGTTGTTCTCGTTGGCGATGTCAAAATGGATATTGAGCGATCTGCATTTTATCGTAAGGAAATTAACTTACTAATGAGCACGTCCTATGGTCCTGGCAGGTATGACAGGGAATACGAAGTCAATGGCATTGATTATCCCTATTCTTATGTGCGTTGGACTGAGAACCGTAATATGGAAAGCTTCATGGAGTTGATTGCGACGGGACGAATCGATATGGAGCCACTGATTGATCGCGTTGTCTCTCTTGAAAAGGTTCCCGAAACATATAAGGAATTGGTGAAAGGCGATAAAAACTTGCCCCTTGGTGTTCTGATCAAATACCAGGACCAAACTGCCGTCGGGGAAAGTGCGATTTCACTTCGCGGACACCGTAAGCCCAAAGAAGGAATGGTAAATTTTGTGCTGGTTGGTGCGGGTGCCTTCGGGACTTCGATGTTGGTGCCGCAATTGCAAAAACGAAAAGATGTTTTCTTCCTAAAGGGGGTGGTTAGCAGCAATGCAACTCGCGGGGGGAACTATGCTCGTAGTCAAGGCATAGAATTGTTGGCCTCTGATATTAAAGGGGTGCTGGATAATTCTGACGTCCATTTGGCGGTTATCGCTACTCGCCACGATAAACACGCTAAACAGGTTGCCGCTGCGATACTTGCTGAAAAGCATGTATTTGTCGAAAAACCGCTGGCCCTTAGTTGGGATGAACTGGACACTGTTGACACAGCATATAAGGAGCACGAGAAGCCGCCCCTGGTTATGATCGGGTTCAATCGTCGTTTTGCCCCGGCATTGCAGTTGCTGAAACAGATCATTGAGGGTCGCCGTTCACCCCTTGTGATTAATTACCGTTTGAACGCAGGCTATATTCCTGCTGATAGCTGGATACAGGCTGCTGAGGGTGGTGGCAGGAATGTCGGTGAGGCCTGTCACATGTATGATGTCTTTCGGTTTCTGGCCGGTGCTCCTGTTACGTCCATTCAGGCACAGGCAATCAATCCTCAGGGAACCGCCTATCTTCGTAACGATAATTTCTGTGCCACGATGGGGTATGAAGACGGTAGTATCGGCAATCTTGTCTATACGGCTCTTGGTCCAAAACAGGGTATGTCGAAGGAATACATAGAAGTCTTTGTTGATGGAAATGCCTACATTGTTGATGACTTTAAAAGTTTGGTTCGAGCAGGTGATAGTGCCGAGTTGTGGAGCGGCGATGTAGATAAGGGCCATTTTGAAGAATTAAGCCGCTTTGGTGAGTCAATCGTTGGCGATGGTGAGGCTCCGATACCCTTTGATGAAATTATTGAAACTTCAGCGGTGGCACTTCACGTTGAAGATTTGTTGTATGGGCGGGGTTAGCGTTGAATAAATTTAATATTTCTTTGCATGACCAAATGGTTCCCCTTGGAACTGATAACAAAAACTTTAAATATATTTTTGTATCCGATGCATTTGAAACCGGGGTTATCGAGGATGGACGTATTGAGACGGTTACCGAACGTCACCAGATGACTCTGGAACGTCCTGTATTGCAGTCAGGCACCCCCCCCCTACAATTGGCAAAAAATAATTCTGCCAAAGGCATTATTCTTGAAATGAATCGGGGATGGATTAGCCGTCGGCATTTGAAACTCGGGCGAGGTGTTTTCAAAGAAAAATTGCAGTTGTTTTTTTATTGGCCACTTGAAGAAGTGATCGAACATATTGATCACTTTCGGTTTCGCTTACATATTTTCATGTTTTTGTGGGCGTCGGCGTATCAATTAGCTCGTCGGCCAACGTCTATAAGTAGCGCTGATTACATAAGGCATCACAAGGCGTTACTTCACAAATTAAGGAACAATGCGGCTCCGGTTTCTATTGATGGGGCCTCGCGTAATGGCGTTCGCCTAGGCGTCAAGGGTGCGGGGCTATATTTGCGCTTGGATTACTGGGCTAGAATCAATTCAGGGGGGAGTTACGGGCATACATGCTACTTAGCCAAGGAAATGGCAAAAGTATCTGAAAATTTTATTTGCATAATGGGAAGCCGGTTTCAACTTCTAGACACCCTTGGTCTACGTCAATTGGTTCCTGATTTTTCCTGCGAATCAATGAACGAGCTTGATCTGTTGAATGCCAGTAATGGGTACTATGACCGCCTGAAATTGGCTTTCGAACTTTACATGCCATCTTATGTTTATGAACGTCTCGTTCCCGGTAATTATGCCGGGATGCGCCTATGCCAGGAATTGAAAATCCCATATATTGTTGAATACAACGGTTCTGAAACGATCATGCGCCAATCTTTCGGCGACGGCAGAACACTACAGCATAAGGAATGTTTTATCGGCGCTGAAATGGTGGCTTTCAAACAGGCAACGGCAATCAATGTTATTTCAGATGGTGTTCGCGATCAACTTGTCGAAAGTGGGGTTGATCCCGCAAAAATTCTGGTCAACCCGAATTGCGCCAACCCGGATGAATACGTTCCCGGTTCAAGGCAAGAGATATCTGAAATTCGCGAAAAGTTAGGCTGGTCCGACCAGCATATCATTGTTGGTTTTATTGGTACCTTTGGCGGGTGGCATGGCATTGAGGTTCTGGCCGGGGCATTGCCAAGAATTTGTAAAGAGCTTCCAGCAGCCCAATTTTTACTTATTGGAGCGGGCGACTATCAGGGCCTTATTCTGGAAGCCGTTGAAAAATACGGCTTGCACGACAGGGTGCATATGCCTGGTGTTATGCCACAACAAGAAACGGCGGTATTGATGAAGGCCTGCGATATTTTTGTTTCCCCCCACAGTAAGAATATGGGAGAAATAAGTTTTTTTGGCTCCCCTACCAAGGTTTTTGAATATATGTCCATGGCGGGCGGAATTGTCGCCAGTGATCTGGAACAAATTGGTCAGGTGTTGTCACCGGCCCTCAGGCCTGCAGATTTATTGGAAAAGAACGTGCTGGTAAGTGAGCAGCGAGCCGTATTATGTGAGCCGGGCAATATAGAAGAATTTGCTGATGCTGTTATAGGATTGGCAAGGCGCCCGGGAACAATCAAAGCACTTGGCGCAAACGCACGCAAAGCGATTGTCAATTATTACTCCTGGGACAAACATGTTGCCAGAATTTTGGATTTTGCATCAAGTAAGGCCTATGAGGATAGCTTGCATGCACATCCTGAATTAGAGTCAAAAGGGGTTCAAAAAGGGACGGTTGATTTCGATAAACAGGAAATAATCAAGCAATGGGACAACGACCCATGTGGTTCACATTATGTAACAGGTAAGACAAAACCCCGTAACGCCTGGTTTAAAGAAGTTGCGCAATATCGATACGACCAATACGCGCCCTGGATGCCGGAGGTCATGGAATTTTCAGGGCATGTCGGAGAAAAAGTTCTGGAAATTGGCGGCGGTGTAGGTACTGATTTGCTTCAGTTTGCCAAATCGGGAGCGCAGGTCACGGACATAGATATGTCGGGAGGGCACCTGGCTCTTGCCAAGGAAAACTTGGAACTAAACGGTTACAGTGGCAAATTTATTCATGGTGATGCAGAAAATCTGCCCTTCGACGACGGATCATTCGATTTGGTCTATTCAAATGGTGTTATTCATCATACGCCGAATACGCAGAGAGCCGTTTCAGAAATTTACCGGGTTTTAAGGCCGGGAGGAAAAGCCATTATTATGGTCTATGCAGAGAATTCACTGCATTTCTGGCTGAACCTTTTTTTCTGGCGGGGGATTCGTCAAGGTGAACTTCTTAAGAGCTCAATGGGGATGATTATGTCCAGAAGTGTTGAGATATCCAATGTAGAAGCTCGGCCACTGGTAAAGGTCTATAAAAAGCGAGAAATAGCCAATATGTTCCACGCTTTTAATGACATTGAGATATTTCAAAGACAATTATTAAAATCAGAAGTGCCTTTTTGGTTAAAGTGGATACCGGCAGAAAAGCTTCAAAAAATCGCAGGCTGGAATTTGATTATCAAAGGTTATAAATCCTGAACTTCCAACAATGAAGTGGTCCGAGACTATTTTTTGAAAAACGGAGAGCTGATTTTGCTGAACAAATGCAAACTACTTGTCGATGAGCTGGTTGCTCTTTGCGGAAGTTTGATCTCCTATTTAGGAAGACTGAGAGAGCGAGTTATTTTATGCCCAGTATATTGAGTGTCCCGAGCTTGAACTCGGTAACCGTTATCAACTGTAGGGCGCTTTAAGGGATAATGCATTGGATAATATTGAAGAGGGACAAGCGCGCGACCTAAATATTAATGTCGTGGGTGATGTGAGGCACTTTGGCAATGTAGGAACGGGGTGCTGTAGTGCCGGGTTTCGTCGGATATAGGAGCCGGATAGAGTGATCGAAAAAATCATTTATTTGGGGGCCAGTGGCTTTCCAGAGGTTTCTGAGGTGGTTCGTCGCATCAATGCCGTCGAACTGAGGTATGAGATCGCAGGAATTCTCGATGATGATGCAAGCTACCATGGGGGCGAGGTAGAGGGCGTGCCGGTACTCGGTAACCTGGAGCGGGTCGTCGATTTCCCAAATGCCCGATTTATTTTCGGTATTGGGACGCATCGGTCGCGGTTGTTGCGTTACGAAATACTTCAGCGACTTGGTGTGCCTGCTGCCCGCTATCTGACTTTAATCGATCCGAGTGCACATGTGTACAAATACGCAGATGTTGGCCACGGTGCGATTATTCACAGTGGCTCGACTGTTTTGTGTGGCGCAAAAATCTGTAATTTTTCAGTTGTCGGATGGAATGCCATTGTGACCAAGGACGTCATCATCGGCGAGGGGGCGATGACCGGTCCCAGTGTGACGATACTTCCGAACGCCCGCCTCGGCGCTTACAGCTTTGTTGGCGGAGCGGCCTCGATATCGGAAGGCGTAACCATCGGGCCGGGGGCTATGGTAGGTGCCTGTACGTTTGTCCACCGGGATGTGTCGTCCGGCGACTTCATCGTCGGCACCCCGCCGCGGCTCCTGGCAAGCGAGACGGTTCCCAACGACATTTTACAGGTATGGCGCATGGAGGGCGGTTAATTGCAGCTGTGAATGATTGGCGCGATGACGTTCATTATGGATGACGATTTGTATAAATGTAATATTATCAATTTCTTCGGTTTAGTTTACCCACTTTCGAAGTTGGAAAGTCTCACCGGGGCAAAGTTCGGGTTCAGGACGATAGTTTCTAACAGCGTGGCTGGGAACGTCGATTGGGACCATTTGATTTCGAACCGAATATTGGATCCTGGCCGTGACCGATGGTGGAACTGGCGTAGAGTAATATGCCGGGACAAAATGCGAAAGAACAGATCTGTGGGTTTTACGGTCTCATGCTTGAAGTCACCAGCCCCCCCCATCAATATTTTTAAAAAGATGCGGTAATGATATGAACACCCATGACCACCTTAACTTCGACACTGGGGGGGCGGGGGTCCAAAAAAAGGCCTGTTCGACCTTGTCATCAACGACTAATGGCCTAAAAATTCTGCTTATTCAACCTCCCGAAACCGGCGGGGTTAAAACATTTCTGGCACACTTCAAAGGTGGCATGAAAGACATTGGCCTCAAGCAACCCCTAGGGCTTCTGTCCGTGGCCTCGGCCATCAACAAATTGTCATGCCACGACGTCAAGGTCATTGATGCCATCGCTGAGCGGTTAACCTTTGATGGTTTATTGCAGCGGGTTCTGGAATACCGACCGGACGTTGTTGGCATTTCCGCCTGGACGGATTTTTGGTGGCCAGCCTACAGAACGGGGGAAGTTATCAAACAGGCCTTGCCCGATTCGCATTTATGTTATGGCGGTCCCCACGTCGGTATTTTTCCAGAGGAAACCCTATCGGTTCCCTTTGTCGACAGTGTGGTGATTGGTGATGGTGAAATACCCTTCTTGTATTTATGCAATGGTTTGTCCCGGGGCGAACAGACGTTTGATTGTAAGGGAATTCATACCAAGTCATTAGGTGGAACATTTCCGCCAATGACCCAATATGTTCAGGCCGATTTAGATGCGTTACCTGAACTGGACCGGACATTGTTGCCAATTGAAAATTATGGTTAGATTCTAGGTAAGAAAAACCTGTCCACGACCATGATTACCAGTCGGGGATGCCCTCATCGATGTAGCTTTTGTAAGCTAAATTTCCAAAAGACAATCGCCAGATCGGCAGAAAATATTGTCAACGAATTCCGGAAAATCAGATCGTTGGGAATTCAGGAAGTGGAAATCTATGACGACACCTTTACCTGGGGAAAAGAGCGCTTGCGCAACATCTGCGAGGGCTTGATCAAGGACAATAATAAAATAACCTGGGCTGTTCGCGACCGAGTCACCGCCGCCCGTCTCGACCTATATGGCCTTATGTACGAGGCCGGATGCCGGCGAATTCATTTCGGGGTGGAATTGGGTGTTCAGCGCATTTTGAACAGAATGCAAAAGAACATAACCACCGAACAGGCCCGTTACGCAGTCAAGACGGCGCGGCAATCAGGCCTTCAAGTCCTTACCCATTTTATGTTTGGAAACCTAGATGAAACTGTTGCTGATATGATGCAGACCATCGATTTTGCACTGGAATTGGATGCAGATTACGCCGAATTTTCAATTACCATTCCCTATGCTGGAACAGCGATGTACAAAGAGGGACTCTCGCCGGGCATTATTTCCCATGATTTTTGGCTGGACAACGCCAAATGTCCGACCCCCGGTATGAGGCCTGCTCAGGTAATCGAAAGCCACGCTGACCTGGACACGCTTCAGGGCATACTTAATGAGGCAAACCGCAGGTTTTACTTTCGACCACGCTATATCCTTCGCGAGTTTTCACGACTTCGAAGCCTAGGAGAATTTATGAGAAAATCTCAAATTGGGTACCGGTTGGCGGCTTCGATTTTCGCTGGGTAAACTGGGCTGGGTGACACCCTGGCAGGTGTGCGGTAGTGCTTACGGAAATTAGTCGATGGGGATAGGTGGATTTCTTTTCTGTTAGCTAGGATATACAATTTGAATTTCGATGCATTTTGTGTCAAGTCACGACAATAAAAAGCTATTAAAATAATATCTTATATAAAGATATAGAGGATTTAATAAGAAAAGAATGATTATGAGCACAACAATAGACCGCATCACAACAATCGTTCTGGATTCTCTGGCAGATGCTTGGCACGAGTATGATCACAAGGAAATGCCAACAATTGAGAGCGTTATATATGGTGATGAATCTATGCTTGATTCCATGGCCTTGGTTTCAATGGTGTTGGATATTGAAGAACGCCTTGAAGAAGAATTGGAGCTAACAATTTCTCTGCTTGATGAGAAAGCCTTCTCGCAGGATCAAAGCCCTTTTCGGAATGTTGCGACCATGGTGACTTTCGTGAAGAATTCAATTGAGGAGGCCACTGGTGACTGATTCACCTGTTTTAGTTTTGACGGGCACAAGTCGGGGTATTGGCCATCATCTGGCGATTCATTACCTGGAACAGGGATGGCGGGTCGCCGGTTGCAGCCGATCGGAAACAGACATCGATGATAAAAACTACATCCATACCGCTGTTGATGTGACGGAAGAGGCCGAAGTCACCAAATGGGTGCGATCCATTGGCCGTGACCTGGGCCGAATAGATGCCACCATCAATAATGCCGGCGCGGCAAGTATGAACCATGTTTTACTGACGCCGGCCAAAACCGTTGATCGGTTGATGAAACTGAATTTCAAGGGCTCGTTCCTTGTTTGCCGCGAAACGGCAAAAATCATGGCCAAGCGGAAGTATGGGCGAATTGTTAATTTCAGTTCAGTCGCTGTACCCCTTTCACTGGAAGGCGAGTCCGTTTACGTCGCATCCAAATCGGCCATCGAAGCTTTTTCGCGAAGCATGGCGCGCGAAGTCATTGGTCACAACATTACTGTAAACGTCGTTGCTCCGGCGCCGATCGATACGGATTTAACTCGTAGCATTCCGAAGGCCGTGATGGACAGGTTATTTAAAAAAATGGTGATTTCACGGTATGGGAAATTCGAGGATATCGAAAACGTCACCGACTTTTTCCTGAACCCACAAAGTTCGATGATTACCGGGCAGGTGATTACGTTGGGGGCGTGGTAATGAGAAGTTGGTTTCTCAATTCATTGCGTGACTATGAAGACAGGGATGCGGTTGTTTGGAACGGTCGGGTTTCGACGTATCGTGATTTGCTGGATCTTTCAAAATGCTGGATTGAGAAAATCCAGGACGCCAATATTTTGAACGGCGCTACGGTTGCCCTCGTTGGTGATTTTGCGCCGGAAACCTGTGCAGCTTTCCTGGCTTTAATTGAAACTAAATGCATCATCGTGCCCCTGATGCCCGGTACTTTTGTTCGGCACCCCGAATTCCTGGAAATCGCTAACGTCGAATTCATTATAGACAGCCGGAAGGATGCAGCTATCGTCGTGCGAGAAGTGGCGCCAAGGCACCCTATTGTTCAATTCCTGGTTGATGAAGGCGACCCGGGATTGGTGCTCTTTTCTTCGGGTTCCACGGGGCTTAGCAAGGCAGCCGTGCATTCTTTGACGCCGTTGCTGGAGAAATACCGAACACCCCGACCCGCCATGCGGTCCCTGACATTCCTGCTGCTGGATCATATCGGCGGAGTAAATACTTTTTTCCACGTGATATCCAGCGGCGGGGTCCTGGTAGCCACCAGTGAGAGGACACCCGCTGGAGTTTTCAAGGCGATTGAAAGCGCACGTGTTGAGCTACTGCCCGTTTCTCCTACTTTTCTAAACCTATGTCTGCTGACCAAGGAATATCTCAATTACGATACGTCAAGCCTCAGGAAAATCTCCTATGGTACTGAACCCATGCCTCAATCCACACTCGATGCGGTGAAGAAAGCATTTCCTGGTATCGTCTTGCAGCAAACCTATGGTTTGACCGAAGTCGGCATCATGAGTTCCAAAAGTCGTGAAGATGGCTCGCTTTGGGTGAAGATCGGTGGCCAAGGGTTCGACACTAAAATTGTTAATAATCGGTTGTGGGTCAAGGCCCAATCCGCCATGATCGGATACTTGAATTCCCCTTCACCGTTTGATGATGAAGGATGGCTAAACACTCATGATATTGTGGAACTTGATGGTGAATTTATCCGTTTTTTAGGACGCGATTCGGAAATCATAAATGTCGGCGGCGAAAAATTATTCCCGGCCGAAGTGGTAAACCTACTGATTAGTCTGGACAATATTAAAGACGCCACCGTCAGGGGCGAACAGAACAATCTGATGGGGCAGATTGTTGTCGCCACGGTTAACCTGATCGAATCGGAAACCGCGCGTGATGTAAAAAGACGCATTCGCTCGGCCCTGAAGGGAAAGGTCGCCGAATATAAAATTCCTCATAAAATCATTATTGCAGACACAGATCAATTTAACGAGCGTTTCAAACGCATGCGCCTCACAGATATGGAAAAAGTTCCGACATGAGCGAGTACTTCGAGCTGGACGAATCACATGTAGGTGTTATCGTCGCGGCTCATATGGAAACTTGGCAGAAGGATACTCTGTCCGTTCAGTTGGGCCCTACTTTTTTAAATGCATTCTATAAATTGGCCATCGCCGACGAGCAAACCTTGGCTCTTGGTATCCGGAAAAAAACTAAATCCCCGACGTCGGCATGGTGTCTTGGATTTAGACAATACAATTCATTTAATGCGAAGCTAAAAAGTCAGATGGGCTTGGGACTGCATATACTTGTTGCCAAAAAGATGCTCAGCAGAGCACTTTCTCTATCTCATCTCATCGAGGCTATTTTTGGTGAAGACCAGGCCAGAGCCGTACAATTTCCGGAAAGCCATCTAGGGGCCTTCGGCTGCGTAGGGAAGGAATTTGACGATGTGCTCTTGCTGGCAAAACTGATTAAATTCACGGCCACGGAAATTTGCAAAAGCAGCCCTGCATGCTGGGCCGTTACGAACGAAAATAATAAAGGCGCCAAGATGGTCATGACACGAGCAAACTTCAATCGAATCGACACAATTTTGGCAAAAAACAGAACCCTTGGTATATATGAATTCTCAGCAGCACACTGACGTCACGTTCTTTCGTTGTCCCAGTTGCGGCACCGAAAACCTGATAGCTTCTTCCGAATACGGTGTGTACGCGCAGTGCACAAAATGCCTAGAACAATTTGGCTTAATTGAGACATTCCCGTTTCTTGTACGCCGTGATTTCCTGTCTGTTATCGGCGAAGCTAACGATGTTTGCATACAAGCAGAAGACCTTGATGCCATGGCTGCCGATGTGGTGAAACAGGCAAACATCAAATTTCACAACGCCATCGCCGAAGAATATGAACACGATGTTTCCACGTTTGATATTTTTCGTCCCGGTGGAGCCTGCCAGCAGCGGCTCAAGGAAACCCTTAAGGAAGCCAGCAAAACATCAGGTGGCGATGTGATGCTGGATGTATGCTGCGGTACGGGAAATGTCCTTTTGGCGGGGAAGGATGAATTTGTCAATTGTATCGGTATCGATATTTCCGTCAACATGATGAAAATCGCGGCGTACCGGGATCTAGAAGTCATCGGTGCCGATGCCACGAATATTCCTTTTCCGGATGGCTCGGTTAATTGTGTAACGGCATTCAGTGCCCTGCATCACTTGGTTGATTATCCAGTTGTTGTCGCTGAAATGGCGCGCAGCCTGAAGCCCGGCGGCACGTTCTATACGGACTGGGACCCTAACGGTCACGTGACCCACACGGGTTGGGCGGTCTCCCTTATGGTCAATTCAGTTCACTTTGTTCGCCGTCTCATTTCACGAAGCCAAATTCCGGAATCCGCCGAACAACGTGTTGCCGAATATCATCATAATTCCGAATCCGGATTCGACGCGGAGAAAGCCGCCGACGTGTTGCGGGCGGAGAAATTTTCTAAAGTTGAGGTGATCTATCATTTAAACCCGCCGAGTTTTCGTAAAGCCGGGGGATGGTCCTCAGTTATCGCCATCATGGCAGCTTTTAAAATAATCAGCTTTGTTCCGCCTATCCCTAAAAATCTATACCCTTGGGTAGCTATACGCGCTATCAAATAGGCAGCCTTAAATGGCTGCAGAAAAGCCAAAATTAGATGGGTATGTTGCGATGCTAGCTTTTTTTTACGAAAAAATGTATTCCGTTTTCAGCACATCGAAGCGTGATGCATTCGTGTCTTATGATACGCATTTTTCCTACGATGAAATGTTTCAGAACATGTTGAAAATCAACAGCGTTTTGACGCAGTTTCACAATCATCGATTGGTTGTTTATGCGAACAAGGAGTTCCCCACGTATTGCGCTCTGTTTGCGACTATTCTTTCAGGCAACACCTGGGTGCCCATGAACCCTTCGTTACCGGCCAAACGGGTAATGGAAATGATGTCCCTGGCGGAACCTTCAGTTATTCTAACGGACCGGGATTTACCCGATATCATGACCGAATATGTCGCTACAAAAGGCATTACCGTTTATCGCCTGCAAGAAGTGCTGGATGGAGATGACAAAGCTGAATTTGATCTGGACAGGATTGAGCCTAATAACGACGCTATCATTTACTTCACATCCGGTTCGACCGGTATGCCGAAAGGCGTTCCGTTGACCCATGCCAATTACTGCAATACGGTCAATAATCTGCTTGACCTATTGCCCTTTAACAAAGGCGAAGTCTTCGCTGACTACCATGATTTCGGGTTTGTCATATCTATCCCGATTCTGTTCCCGTGCGTAATGACCGAAAGTGCATTTTCTCCTGCCCTGAACGATATGGACTTATTGATGCCAGGAAATCATCTGGGGGAAAACAAGGTCACGGTGTTGATTACCGTTCCCTCGACAATCGCCAACCTCCGCAGGTTGCGGCCCGATGGCTTGCCCGATGTCAAACTGAATATTTTGATCAATTGCGGAGAGCCCTTGCATCTGGATATTCTTGATTACTGTCTGAATAAGCTTGACGCCAGTCAGATAAATAATTTCTATGGCAGCACCGAAGTATCGTGTTGGACTTTCCGCCACTTGTGCAAGGAGGAAGATTTAAAACGGTTTGAACAATTCGGCGTAATTCCCATTGGCAATGTCCTGCCCGGAACCCAAATGCAGGTTACCAAAGACGAGGAATTAATGGTTTCAGGTCGGCAAATTACGGCGGGTTATCTCAACGACGTGAATCCCGAATCATTCGTGATGGAAAATAGTACGTATTGGTTCCGAACAGGTGATAAGGTCGTGCCGTTCCAAGATATGTGGATTTGTAAGGGACGCTTGGATTCCCAGGTAAAAATTTCCGGCTATCGCATCGAATTAACGGATACCGAAGCCCATTTGCGGGCTATGAAAGACGTTGATGCTGCGGTATGTTTTGTCAGTGGCGAAGATGCCACCCGATTCATCGTCGCCATTTTACATTCAACCGAAAACGTTGATGTCCGGCAGGTTCGAACCTTCCTCGCTGATCGATTGCCAAGCTATATGTTCCCGAAACAGATCATCTGCAAAGCCGAAATGCCACTGAACAAAGCCGGAAAAATTGACCGCGCCGGACTGAAGGCTGCCTACTTTGACGGCTCTCTAAGCCGCGATATCGCCACCCCCGAATGAGAGCTAACCTGCCTGGTAAATTGTCGCTTGTTATTCCTTGTTTTAACGAGGCAGAAAGCCTTCCTGACTTATTTAAACGCCTGGATGAACTTAAAGTATCACTCCATGGGCTGGGTATCCTGGATGAGTACATCATCATTGATGATGGTTCTATCGACACCACATGGGCGATGTTAAATCAGCAATATGGTTCGGATAATCAAGTCCGCCTGATACGCCATGTCGATAATATAGGATTTGGCGGGGCCTTGAAAACCGGTCTTGGTTTGGCGACCGGCGACATTGTCGTCAGCGTTGATGCGGATACGAACTACGATCTGCGTAAAATACCTGACATGTTGGCATATTTCAAAATTGGATTTGATGTAGTGACCGCTTCGCCATTCGGGCGGGGTGGACGGTGGAACTATCCCCTGCACCGTTTCCTTCTTTCCAAAGGCGTAGCGGGATTGTATCGCCTAGCCTTGGGAAAAACAGTGCCACCGCTTAGCGTCTACACCTGCGGATTTCGGGCTTATAGGCGCGAGGCCCTGGATCTCATAATGCCCGAAGCGAACGATTTCCTGGCGACAGCTGAAATTTTAGTTCACGCCTTGCTGGCGGGTTTGTGTGTCGCCGAAATGCCTGTTACGGTGCACAAACGGGTGCATGGGGTTTCGAAGATGAAATTGGGGAAAACTGCCCGTCGTCATCTTGGATTCCTGTGGTCTTTGTGTCAGCGACCGATATAGATAATTTTCCATGCTTGTTCCCCGACTTTCCCCATCGTTTGAGACCCTTGATTTACTTTCCGTAATATGTGGCGGCGATGAGCAGAATTCTGTTTTGCAATTTGAAGACGATCTAGCCAGATACGCCGGGCGGCGTTTTGCCCTGGCTTTTCCTATGGCCAGAAGCGGACTTAACGCGCTGATCGGCGCCATGGGCTGGCGGGACCGGGAAATCATCATGCCCGCCTATACCTGTGCGGTCGTCGCAAACGTCATTATCGCATCGGGAAACCGTCCCGTTTTCGTCGATATAGATACCGATACTTTCAATATGCAAGTTGACCGTCTCGAAGCGGCGTTAAGCCCTGACACCGTTGCCATTATTGCCACCCATATGTATGGCTTTCCCATGAACCTGAAAGAACTTAGCGTCGCAGTCGAAAACAGGGGTGACGTTATGATCATTCAGGACTGCGCCCTGGCGTTGGGGGCGACGTCTGCCGGGGTGCCGGTTCATGCCCATGGTGCCGTCGCCTTGTTTTCCTTTAGTTTGGGTAAGCAGATTTCTACGGTCGAGGGGGGAGCGTTAGTTTTCGATGACCAAAAATTGTACCGATCTGTCAAACGTATGCGGGATAACAGCTTTGTCGCGCCACCCCTCCGCCGATACTTGCTTCAATACGCTCTTCTTGTAGCTGCGCATTTTGGTCTGACGCCGCCCCTCTACCCTTTTGTCATGGCACTGAAACACCATACTAGGCTGCTAAACATCATTACCGATTACTACCGGGAAGATGAAATCATCACCGCCAGCAATTTTTACGAACACCTGCCACCGTTCCTCGCTCGCCTGGGAATTCGGCAGCTTGAAAAAATTAACAATTTGTTAACGGTGAGGAAAAAAAATTCGGATCGCTTGATGGCGGCGGCCCATCAACTTCCTAGTCTTCACTGCCCAAACCCGCCTGACGGGGCCTCCTGGTCACATGCACCCTGTCTGGTGGAAAATCGGACAAGGTTTATTTCCCACATGGCCGCACATGGCGTGCAGGTGGGAACGGAAGTTTTCAACTATGCGCTGCCGGAAATGGCCGTTTATAAACCCTATGTTGACGGAAACTTTGATGGAGCTAAACGGGTCGCCCGTGAAATTATCCTGTTACCTAACCATCCTCGGCTTCGAGCATCGGACTTGGAGCTGATTGAAACTGCCCTTTGGGCCTGGAGAACGAAGTGAGCAGGGTTTATATTCAAACCCATCCGAAAATTTTGGGCGCGCCGTGGTTTTCCTACACCCTTGATCTCATAGGTAAGATTGCGGGGCTGGCCGCGCCAATTCAAGCAGGAACGCATGCCTCACCCGACGCGGAAGCAGTGACTTTATGCTATGGTACTGAAGCTAGTGCATTTTTCATACCCGCGAAGACCGGCATTGGAAACGGCGAGATGATTCCACACGATTTCGATTGTGGTCCGGCGGGACAGGTGTCCGTGCCCATTTACACAGAAACTGTGGATGGCTCGTCGGGAACTGTCGACCTGCTGTATAACTTTTTCGCCTATGTTTCCTGCCTGGAGGAATTCGAACATGAGAAATCCAGGGGCCCTATTCAATCCTACGCCTTTCGCCTGAAGGGAAATACGGCTCGTTTCGAGCGTCCCTTCGCGCAATATTTGGGCCTCGCCTTTCGTCGCTTGTTGGAAAAACATAATCCAAAATTGTTGGACCCTTTAAACTCCAGGTCCACTATTTATTTGACCCATGATGTAGATGTCATTGGCAAAACAATGCGGACACGTTTGAAAGAATCAGCGTTTCGGCTATATTCTGGATTACGATCAGGCAGGTTCGCCGCGAAATGGATATTGACAATGCTGTTGGGCGCCGATGATTATTTTCTTTTCGACAAAATCGCAAAAATAGAAGAGCGTCACGGCATAAGATCCAGCTTCAATATTTTCATACAACCGACACACAAGGGAATTGGCGAGCGGTTGCGGTCGATGATCTTTGATCCATCCTATGATCTAGCGGATATAAAAGACCTTATCCCGGTGTTGCGTGGCCTGCATGCCCAAGGATTTGAAATAGGTGCCCACTTTGCATTCGACAGTTGGCAAAATTCGCACCGCATGGGACAGGAAAAAAGAAAGTTACAGGACCTTTTGGACTGCGGACGTGTGGTCTCGTGTCGACAACATTGGTTGCGGTTTTCATTGGCCGAGACATGGGCAGCTCAGTGGCAAAGCGGCATTGAGGTGGATACGACCTTGTGTTTTAACGATCTTCCGGGCTTCCGGGCAGGTCTAGCCATGCCCTTTCACCCCTATGACCATATCAATCAACGCCGTCACCATATTTTGGCCATTCCAACCATCGTGATGGATAGTCATTTGCATTACTATCAATCCATGAATCTTGAACAACGTCGAGAAAGTCTCCGCAGTTTGCTTGATGAGGTAAGAGCCGTAGGCGGCAGCGCCGCGATGATCTGGCACAGTCACGTATTTTCGCAGGATCACGGCTGGGAAACAGATTACTTATATGTGCTTTCACTGCTGCGTGAGATGGGTATTCACAGCGGGCTACCTCGTGATCTTTGTGATCGTAAGGCCGGTGGAGCATGATTGGCAGAATTTCCAAAACCCTGATCAGGTTGCGCGATCTATTTAGGTTTAGGAAGTTCCCCGGCGTGCAGATTCACCCTAGCGCAGTGATAGATGTCCCATGTGAAATAGGGTCTGGCACGCGAATTTGGCATTTCGCTCATTTATATGAAGGCTGCTCAGTTGGGGTCGACTGCATGATCGGCCAAAATGTCATGATCGGGCCGAACGTCAGTGTTGGGAAGGGATGCAAAGTGCAAAACAACGTCAGCCTGTATGAAGGCGTGACATTGGGGGACGGGGTTTTCTGTGGACCGGGTTGTGTCTTTACCAATGTCATAAATCCTCGAGCCGAAATCGACCGAAAACATGAATTTAAACCGACGCTTGTCCGCAGTGGGGCAACCCTTGGCGCCAATTCGACGATTGTCTGTGGAACTACTATCGGAAAATTTGCATTCATAGGTGCCGCCGCAGTTGTCACCAAAAATATTTCTGATTTTGAAATGGTCGTCGGCAACCCTTCGCGAATTATTGGCCATATTTGTGTGTGTGGGAATAATCTTCCCCGCGATGAGTGGCGCGAAGCAACATGCCGCGAGTGTGGCCGTTTATATGCCCTTTCACCGTCCGGGGTACGCATAATTGAAACTTCCGAAATAGAGCAAAAACCGGATGATTGAAAAATTAAGAATTGCTCAATTGGGACTTGGCTATTGGGGACAAAACCTGCTCAGAAATTTGCTCAACAACTCGAAAGCCGAAGTTACAGCGGTATGTGACCCAAACCAATCCCGTCTAGCCAGTGCTCTGGAGCGCGTGCCCACTGCGCGAGCCTACCAAAGCATTGACGATGTATTGAGAGACCAGGACGTGCAGGCCGTATCGATCGCGACCCCTTCGGGTTTGCATTTCGCCCACGCTGCGGCGGCATTACGCGCCGGCAAAAGCGTCTTTGTCGAAAAGCCCATGACCACGACACTTGAAGACGCCGTAGCATTGGCAGGTATTTCTTCAGACACCGGTAAACTTGTAATGGTTGGCCACACCTACTTGTACAATTCAATCGTCCAAAGCGTGAAAAAATATTTATGCATGGGTGAACTAGGCCAAGTTTACTATGCTCATTCCCAGCGCTTGAACCTGGGTAGGTTTCGTCACGATAGCGATGTGATCTGGACCCTGTCGCCCCATGATATTTCCATTTTTAACTTTTGGTTTGACGATTGCCCATATCGGGTTAGCGCCCGAACCATGTCCTATATTGGTAAGGACTGCGGTCATGCGGAAATTTGTTTTGCACAATTGGATTATGCTAATGGCATCAGTGCTCACTTGCATCTGTCGTGGCTAGACCCGCAGAAGGTTCGTCGCTCAATCATTGCCGGTTCCCGAAAAATGCTGGTCTACGATGACGTCGATCAGAATAGGTCGATCCAGATATTCGATAAATCCCAGGAACTGGACGATATAATTTCGGAAAATTCAAAAGGCTATAGTTCCTCTATACGGGTAGGTAATGTGCACATTCCAAATCTCGTGACCAAGGAGCCGCTTTATTTGGAAATGGATCAATTTATCGATAGTGTGACCAACAGCGCACCGTGTCCTAGTGATATCCGCAACGGCGTTTGGGTTACGGCGATTATGGATGCTTTGTCGCGGTCGGCCCGAAATGACGGGGTCCCGATTTGCGTAGACTATCCAAGCGTAATGGATGACGATTGAATGTGTGGCATTACCGGCATCGTTAATCGGGATGGCGCGCCTGTTTCAGGTTCCATTTTGGAACAAATGACTGATAAAATTGCTCATCGAGGCCCCGATGGGCGTGGAACCGTTATCTTCGGCCAGGCCGGGTTGGGTCACCGACGGCTTTCAGTAATTGATTCGTCTAATTTGTCCGCCCAACCCATGGTGCGCGGTGAAGGAAGGCAGGCCTTATCGTTTTCGGGTGAATTGTATAATCACTTGGAAATAAGAAAAAAGCTTGAATCATTGGGTGTTCAATTTACTTCAAAGGGTGACACTGAAGTCGCTTATCAAGCGATACGGGTATGGGGCGAAAAAGCGTACCTTGAATTTAATGGCATGTTTGCGCTGGCGTGGTTGGATAATGAGAAGCGGGAACTTATTTTAACCCGCGACAGGTTAGGTATCAAACCGCTGTATTATGCGGACCTAGGCCGGGTTTTTTTGTTTGGATCAGAAATAAAGGCAATCCTTGAACACCCAGCCTATCGGACTTCCCTTAATTTGGAGGCGGTAGCCGACTATTTGTCATTTCAGAATGTTTTCGACAATTCGACATTATTTTCCAATGTCCAATCTGTGCCACCTGGTAGTTTTTTAAGGGTGTCATTTAATGTTGAAACAAACATCATCAGGAAGCCTTACTGGACACTTGAAATTCCGGAGGAGGACACTAAAACTTCCTTGTCGGAGACGGTGGAAGAATTGGACGTTCTTTTGCGCAGGTCCGTCGATCTGCAAATGAAGGGAAAATACCTGCCTTCAGTGTACTTGAGCGGCGGTATCGATTCCGCCATTATCGCTTCCCTCGCATCCGAATTTAAACCCGGTATCGATACCATCAACATCGGCTTTGAAATGGGCAGGGCAGAAGTTTTCGAAAATGATATGGACGAAAGCCGGGTAGCGGCTGAAATAGCCGGGATTTTGGGTGCAAATCACCACGCAACCGTGCTTGATGTCGACGATTCCATAGGCCCCTTAAAAGACATCGTCTGGCATTTGGAAGAATTGAAAATGGGGCAATGCTATTCTAACTTTGCCGCCGCACGGATAGCCAAAAAGAGTGGTAAAACTGTTCTGTCCGGCCTGGGTAGTGATGAACTTCTTGGCGGATATCCGTGGCGATATGCATCGATCCTTAATTGTATGAACCGGGAGAGTTTTCTCGATAAAGTTCATTCATATTGGCATATGCCGGATTCAAAAAAACACCGTGAAAGCCTGCTACGACCGGTATGGTCGGAAGTCCGACATCGAGACACAAAGATGATTGTTGAGGCTGTCTTTGGTGATATACCTATTGTCTTGAGTGGTCCGGAAGATGCATTCAAGTTGTGGCGTTTCTTTGAATTGAAGACATTCCTGCCAGGGCTTTTACACGTAGAGGACAAACTTGGTATGGCCCATGGAGTAGAAACTCGATTTCCCATGCTGGATAATGATGTCGTCGTTTATTCCCTATCCTTAAATATTTCACATTTAATCCCGACTGACCAATTTCTGAATTCTAATGCCAAACCATATATCGAGAACAATCAAGGCAAGCTTCTCCTGCGTCAGGTGATAAAACGCTATCTTCCGTCACCTTATTCGGAACGCAGGAAACGCGGGTTTACTGGTCCCAACAACAGCTGGTACAGGCTCGACAGTGGCGCCCTTTTAAAGGCCGAATTGTATGACCGGGAAGCGCCGGTTTATGATGTGCTGGATTTTAAGGCGGCCCAATTGGTGCTGGAAGACCATATATCGGGCCGGCAAAATCATCACCGTTTGATCTGGTCTTTACTGTCCCTGAACCAGTGGTGCAAGACTTTTTTCTAATGCTCCGCTGATTTCAATACATCGACAACGCTACCGGTCTGGTCGTAGGTGATCCCCGCATACAGTGCAAGGGAAGCACTGTCCGGGCAGCTTCTTCGACCATGGGGCAGGATTGGGGCCTTGGGCTGTAAGCTTCAAAGGCCGGTTATTTGTGCAAGGGGTTCGGGAAGTAAATTTCGGCATCGATTCCGTGTTTAAACAAGAAATTCTTCACCCACGCTAGTGATAGATATTCAAGCAATTCAATGCTGCCGTATGACCGTTATGATAGCTGCGTAGGGCATATCAATATGTGAGTTAGCACCATTAGTATCGTGGTGATATTTGCAAATGTGCCCGTGGTTGGTTGATTGATGTGTTTGACCCACGGTCCGTGTTAAAACATGAACGGTCCCGTCATCGCCCCAAGCGCCTAGGCTATTTCCGGGGGGATAACTGTAACACGCGGCGTCACTTGCTTCAGCCAGCAGAATGGATTTACAGTGTGCACCAAGGGCGTGGGCGGCGTCCTCGTTGGCTGCCAAATTGTGATTATTGGCCATTCTCACTAGGCATTTAATAATGACCATCTATCCGTACAGGTGAACGTGAAGAATTGCGCGGGTCGCAGGTGTTTGGCGGCATGAGCGGCGTTCAGAAATTAGGTGCGTAAGAGGGTATGCACATGTCCTAATTCTGCGAGCTCAATGCGACCCATTTAATAACCTGAGTCCGTTTGTTTAGTTGGATGGAGCCTGAACGCCCATACCCGCCAGTAACCTTTTACTGACAATTGGATGGTTTTGGCCCCCGGTTAGGCCATAACGGTTGGACAAGATCGATACAATACGATTTGACGCTTTGCCATCACCAAAAATATCGTCCTGTTGCGGGGGTGGGTTAAACGTCACGATGCCTTCGTTGATTTTCTTTTTGTCGGCCCCGGCAATCCATTCCCAACCGGCATCGACCATTTCAGGCACCCAGTTGAGTTCGATCAGGGAAATCACAGGTTTACCCAAGACATAGGCCTCTCGTCGAAGCCCACCAGAATCAGAAATAACCTTGTCAGCACCGGCTATCAGGCGAAGGCTTTTCACGTAACCTTGCGGTGGCAACAGCGTGATCGATGGACATTTTTTCAGGCGCTGCCAATACCCTGTGCGTAGCAACGCCGCCCTGGTACGTGGATGTACGGGAAAAATAATGGACCGTTCGCATTCGATTAACGCTTCGCAGATTGCCCCAAGACGAGTCCCAGAATCGGTGTTTTCTGCACGGTGGACCGTGACCAGCAAGTAGTCGCCTTTTTCACCGAAAATATTGTGGCGTTCGCTGATGCCAAGCAGTGTATCCTTCATGATGTCGCCAACCAGGAAGACACTTTCTTCGGGGTAACCTGCAGCAAGCAAGGTATGCTGGGCATGCCGGGTGTGAGGAAATAAGGTGTGGGCGGTCTTTTCCACAAAACGTCTGTTCTTTTCTTCAGGGTTATCCAGACTTTCAGTATGGACGCCAGCTTCGATATGGGCGACAGGGATTGATAACCTGTCTGATGCAATCGCACCTGCCATGGAAGATGTCACATCGCCATAAACAACCGTAACATCGGGATTTTCCATTGAAAGCGCGTGTTCAATAAACGTAACCTGACGGTCAAGGTCCGTTTCCAGATTTGTCCTGTTTAGGACGTGGGAATATTCTGGAGCGGCCAGGTCGAGTTCCTTGAACAGATCATCAGACATCGCCTGATCAAAATGCTGGCCTGTATGGATAGTCACAAACGGTACATTTTTTTGCAGACAAGCCCTTTGAAAAGCGTAATGCTTGATAAAGTTAGGGCGGGTTCCGACGATGACGGCAATATTAGGCAATAGTTGATCTCAAGCCTGGTTGTTAAAGAAACATGTGCGGGGCATTAGGGAAGTAGGTCTAGTGTATTGTGCTCTTTGAATCTAAGGTTTGCCAAATTCTTATTTGCAGATTTGGCGATCCATTTTCGGCAATCTGGGGATGCGCAATGAAAGTCAATGTGGCACCTTTAAATGTTTTTACGCTCTATTCCGCAACGTTTCTAGTGGATAGGCCGGAACAAAAGATTCCGAAATTGGATTCCCTGTAGGGTGATTATGTGCGAATCTTCTGAATGCGCACAGGAATATCTTTCACAGTTTCGTCCTCGGATCTTCAGCGGCTTGAAGCGATTATTCGGGACCCCCAAACCTCACTGAAGCATGTCTGGCGAGCCCGTATAATTTTATTTACGGCAGATAGTATTGGGACCAGCGCCATTATGGCCACGACAGGTAAATAGAAGACCACCGTCTAGCGTTGGCAGGAACGCTTTATGAACGAGGGCGTCGATGGCCTTTTGTATGACAAGACCCAGCCACCGGGTATCAAGCCTCTTGATCGAACCATCCTCGACAAGCTATTAGCACTGACACTGGAGTCACCACCGCATGAGGCGACCCATTGGACTGGACGAGCCATGGCGGCGGTTGTCGGCATTGCGGTTTCCACGACACAGAAAATCTGGCAGGAAAACGGACTGGCCCCCAATCATTGGCGGCAATTCAAACTATCCAACGATCCTGCCTTCGCAGAGAAACTGCATGATATCGTTGGCCTGTATGTGTCTTCGCCAGCTCCTGCCGTGGTTCTTTCAGTCGATGAAAAAAGTCAGATACAGGTTCTGGACCGGACCCAGCCAGGGTTGCCCTTAAAGCGAGGTCGCGGTGGAACGATGACCCATGACTACAAGCGCAATGGCACAACCACATTGTTTGCAGCATTGAATGTGCTCGACGAGTTAGTGTTGGAGCGCAACATGCAGCGTCACCGGCATCAGGAATTCATTCGTTTTCTGAACGCCATTACCGTGACATCCCAGCAGGAAAGGTTGTCCATGTGATTCTTGATAACTATTCCACGCACAAACACCAAAAGGTATGAGAATGGCTCGCCCGCCATCCACGATGGACTATTTCACGCCGACATCGTGCTCCTGGCTCAACGCCGTCGAAGGCTTTATCGCCAAACTGACCCGACGAAGACTAAAGCGCGGGGTTTTCTATTCCCTCGTCGATCTACAGGCCGCGGTCAATCGTTTCATCAAAGAACACAATGACAATACAAAACCATTCAACTGGAAAGCCGATCCCGATGATATAATTGCCGCCGTTAAACGAGGGTTCCAAGCGTTGGAATCAATCCACTAGCGTGCATTGCCTACACGGGAAGAATCACATAGGGACCATACCATCGCGAATTGCCATCCGACGGAGTAAACGAAGGCATCACCTTGGTTCACTCAACGCTTGCCGCCTTAATTAGTAAATCGAGAAGGGCCTGATTATGTTTCGTCTTCAGTGGAAAACAGCTTGGCCAGCCAGGAGACGCTCACCCTGAATTCTTTGCCCATATCTTCGGAAAGCTTAATGCTTTTTCCATATTTACTTTCCAGTTCGGCCATAAGTGAGACGGAATCAAAAGAATCCAGCTTGCCGCTATCCACAAGGTCTTCATGGGTGTCAATGGATGTCGCGTCCGAACCAATAGCTTTGAGATAAGCCAAGATAACGTCGTTAATTTCTTTTTCAAATGGGGTAAGGCTTTCGAGACTATTTAACACGGCGAATATTTCCTTGAGGAACTAGACAATTCGAGGCGATTTTATACCTTTAATTCCCGCAACAATCCAATAAAATCCGTCGCCGCAACCTTGCCGACGGCACCATCATATGAATAATATGACAATTCCTTTTCTGGCAACGCCGCTACATCAAGGGTTGCCGCATGGCAGTCATAGCGTTCACCGACTCGACCCGTATTAACTAGGAAGCGGAATAATTTGTCCATGTGCCTGCCGAACTGGACGAATTCATATTCGGTGTGAATGGTCATGGCGACATAATCGCCACGGTCGTCTATTTGCCTTTTCAAGTGATCTAGGGCTTTGTCGTGGTTACCCCGATAACGAACGACCAAGGGGAAGATATTGTCCAGATTGGCAGGAATCTGGGGTGTCGATGATGTATACTCACCGATTTTAACACGGCAGGGTTCCGAACCAATAAAATCCGATGCATACGTGAAGCCAAGCTGGTCTTGAACCCGTAAGGTTTTCTCGTCGCAACGCCAGGCTGGCGAACCCGTGCCCGAAGGAACGCCACCCAAGGCACCGTGATAAATATCACGCGCTCGGTTAATTTGATTGGAATATTGTTCCGGTGTCAGTGAATATGCGTTGTCGGAAATATAGGCATGATCATACCCGTGCAGGGCGACTTCGTGGCCATGGCCGACAATTTTTTTCAGGACGGCAGGGGCCCCACCACCGATTTCGGCGTTTCTGTCAAATTGCTTATCTAACAGTCGGTAGGTTTGCCAAGGCTTCATATAATAGACCTGCTTCCAAAATGCCGGCTGTGAGATCCGCATCAAGCCCGCCGAAACCACATTGTTGGGTCCCATCGGCACGAAAAAAGACGCTTTGAATCCGTATTTTTCAAAGAGTTCCAGGTAAAAATCTACCCCTTTGTGGATACCTTCGATGGAATCCACATCAATGCGGATGAGAACGGGTATTGGCAATATAATGAAATCCTGTCTGGATACAGCGTGTCGTTCAGCCTAGGTCATTCAACTGTTGAAAGCTAAAGATATGTTCTGTCATTTTCTGGGACGTAGTCCTTCAAGGTTTCGTTGGCCTTGAATAGCCCGATTTCTATTTTATCATCAACTGCGCCAACAGGTCGCGTGTTGATAATCTTATACTCGGACCAAAGCTTGATTACCTTGTCGGCATCAATGGGTCCATCATATTTGACACCCCCGTGGAATATGATTTTTTTTGTCCACAACAAATAGGTGCCAATGACATGCCGGGAAACCGGATCCCAGTTCTTGAAGGTCAGGAACAGGTCGATCAGAAACAGCATGATGGTTTTCGGGAAAAAGGCGAAAACCTTGAAAAGCCTCGTCCTTAATATAAAAAAGCGCATTTTTTTTGGCATCGCCGGCATGATGCGATAGAAAATGGCGTAAGAACGGAATAGTCTTTTGAGGTCGGGGCGACTGGTGATTCCGTAATCATAATAATAGGCGGAATTTCCGGCATTGATGAGTTCTTCGTCTTCGGGTTGGATCATGCCCCATTCAATGGCCTGTTTAACCATGGGGGTTTTTGGGTAAACAGTAAGGAAGAAGGTGTTGACCTTGTTGATCATTTCACATTTGGAATATTCAACCGCCGCTTCATAAAGGTCCACCGCTCCGAGTTCATTGGGTAGTCCAAAAATGTGATCACACGAATATTTGACCTTATATCGGTCAAGATTATCAAAACAATTACGCACCTGTTCGTTGGTTTCAGGTCGACGAAGCAGTTTCTGGCGGTTTTTTTCATTCATGGTTTGGATGCCAAGTTGCAATCGGTAACAACCACTTTCACTTAACAAACGGGCCGTTTCATCATCACAAACGACGGGGTGCCCCATACAGATATAAGGAACGCCCACCCGTTCGGCATATTTCGGCGCAAATTCACGAAACCATTTTTTATTTGAAAACAGGATGTTGTCTTCGAAATCGAACAGCCTGACATTGTATTTTTTTTTCGCCTCGGCCAATTCATCAATGATTAAATCAACGCTGCGGCGGCGGGGGTCACGGGTTTCATTGAAGATTTCATAAAAAGCCTGGGAACAGAATGTACAACTGATGATGCAGCCCTTAGAGGACAGCGTGTAGTAGCGATTTCCGATATTTATATCATCTTTGAATAAATCTATGTCATTGGGCTGAAGGTCGTCCATATCTTGTAAGGGGCGGGGGGCATTGTACAGATAACCGTCATCCTTTTTGAATACCAGATTAGGGATTGAATGATCGATTTCGCCCCGTTCCATGGCATTGCAGAGCTCGACCATGGGTTGTTCACCCTCGCCTATACAGACAATATCCACCCACGGCGTGGAAAGTGGAGTTTCGAAGCAATTGGTGGCAAAAAGTCCACCAAATATAATTGGCACATCAACGTGTTCTTTGACGCCTTTGGCAATGTCGATGGCCCACTTATAGGTATCTGAGATCACCCCGATAGCAACCAGATCCGGCTGCATGTCGATAATTTTTTGAATAACTTTTTCACGTTGGCTGAACAAAGCGGCCAATTGCTTCATGGGAAACGATTCGCCTACAAAATACAGGTGCTCGTCAAACAGTGAGGGGTCGAAAGCCACAGCGGTCTGGTGGCCCTTCGCCTTGAGTGCCGCTGAGACGGCAGCGGTACCCATGTTCATCTCGCCCATTGTTGAAAACACGATTTTCACGGCACTTCTTTCCAATTCAAAAAAAACTGAGCGGCAAACAAAAAGGTTGATACCTAACTATTTTCCCCCCACCAACAGCGTAGGCTATGGTGTTTTTTTCAGGGCGTTCAAAGCCTTTTAGACCCCCTACAAACCTTATACGTTACCTAATGCATGTATCGGGAACGTCAAGTAATATTTTAGCGAACACCTAGTGGATTGACCGGAATTAAATGGTCCGAAAGACGGTTTCCTATATGATGATGGGCGAGTTTTCTGGGGGCTCACCAGAATATCCATCCCGGCTTTGTCGACAGATCGTCGGCAACTTGCCCCGCTATCATTTATGAACAGATGTTCAAGTTTGGTCTGTCGTGTAACCGTAGAGAGAAGTTTGTTTCACTTGCTGTTGAAACTGGATAGGATCACATGAATTTGGAAGGTTATTTTAGGTAATCTAACTCCAAATAAATTTTTTGTATGCGTTGCTACATAACATCGCAACTCCGGACACCAAATCATGCCTTCAGGCCCCACCTTCATCCATCCCACTTCAGAGGTTTCTGACGATGCCTTGGTGGGCGAGGGCACAGCCATCTGGAACTGGTCAAAGGTGCGCGAACGCGCGATACTAGGGGAGCAATGTAATGTTGGTCAGTCAGTGTATATCGACATTGACGTGGTGCTAGGGGCTCGTTGTAAGGTACAGAATGGAGTCTCAATCTTTCAAGGCGTAACGCTTGGTGCCGAGGTTTTCGTTGGACCAAATGCAACTTTCACCAACGATCTGTATCCCCGTGCACAAAGCCCCGAATGGACTATCATCCCGACAGTTGTTGAGAAGGGAGCCAGCATTGGGGCCAATGCTACCATAGTATGCGGCGTCAAGCTGGGAACCTATTGTATGGTCGGAGCTGGTGCGGTGGTAACCCATGACGTTCCACCCCACGCTTTGGTAGTGGGGCAACCCGCTAGGGTGATAGATTACGTTACAGTTGCGGGATCCCGTCTGAACTGGGCGGATCCGTCTGTACCGCCTCCGGTCGAAATGCTGAAGATATGATGCGAGACGGAAATACGCCGGAGGTGACTAACGCCTTGATAAAAACCAATCAACCACTGAAAGCCATCCTTTTATTTTTCAAGGAATTATGAAATGAGGATAGGAGTTATCGGCTGTGGACAAATGGGGAAAAATCATCTTCGTATCATTAGTCAAATGCGTGATATTGAACTAACAGGGCTTGTTGAACCCGACAATGCCATTGCCAATTCTCTCGCTACGCAATATGGCTGCACAGCCTTCGATAGTGTTGAGGACTTGGCTGCGCATGTGGACGCTGTCACCATCGCCAGTCCGTCAATCACTCACGCAAGCATCGGTCAGGCCATGCTCGGTCGCGGCATCCACTGCCTGATCGAGAAGCCGATGGCTACCACAGAAGCAGACTGCTTGGCATTGATTGCCGAAATGGAAAAATCAGGTGCGCTTCTTATGGTTGGGCACATTGAACGTTATAACCCCGTGATAGAACAACTGGGTTCGATCCTGTCAACGAGGCAACGAGTAGTGGCCCTAGATGCCCGTCGAATGAGTTCGAGCAGTTCTCGAATTACCGACGTTGATGTTGTCATGGACTTGATGGTGCATGACCTTGACGTGGCACTTGGGTTGATCGGTAGCAAGCCTGTCCATGTTCTTGCTCAAGGGATACGGGGTGAGGAGGGGAGCCATGATTATGTCAATTCTCTGGTCCGGTTTGAATGCGGTAGTATTGGAAGCTTTACAGCAAGCCGAATCACAGAAAATAAAGTGCGTGAGCTTCAGGTAACAACCGATGTCGCTTCCATACAAGCCGATTACACGCGCCAGGAGCTCTTTGTTTATCAACAAAGTAAACTTGCACCATTAGGGCAGGAATCTGGAGGTTACGTTTTGGATCTTACAGTTGATCGTGTGATGGTCCGACATGCGGAACCGCTTGTTCGGGAGATAGAGCACTTCGCTAACTGCGTGCGCCAGAAACGAACGCCCCTCACCGATGCCAACAGTACCCTTGAGGTGATGCGGTTAGCGTGGTGGATACAGGATAAGTTGGAGGAAAATGACGAAGCAAAGAGCTGAGATGACGGAATTCGTTAAAGGAAAGCGTTTTGTCGTTACAGGTGGCGCCGGATTCATCGGCAGCCATCTTGTAGACGCCTTATTGAATCAAGGTGCCGACCATGTCACAGTGGTAGACAACTTCTTTCTCGGCAAAGATGCAAATTTAACGTCTGCCCGCGAGCAACATGGCGATAAGGTAACGGTCTTCCGCGAGGATGCAGGGGACTTCGAGGCCATGCGCGCTATCTTGGGTGAGGCCCGCGCTGATGTCGTCTTCAACTTGGCCACCAAAGCCTTGCTCTATTCGTTCTTCAATCCGGCAGGGGCTGCCCGGGTCAATACTGACATTGCCTATACCCTTGCAGATTTGCTGCGCGCTGGAGCCTATGGCCGCCTTATTCAATTCTCTACATCGGAAGTTTACGGGACAGCTCAGACGGTTCCCATGACCGAGGAACATCCGTTAATGGCGGAAACTTCCTATGCTGCAGGAAAGGCAGCTGCTGACCTAGTGCTGGCTTCGTATGCCAACATGTTCGGGCTGGACATTGGCATCATCCGCCCCTTCAACAACTACGGCCCACGTCAGAATGATGGCAATATGGCAGCAATCATCCCATTAACAGTGCGTAGAATTTGCGAAAACCGCCGCCCTGTTATTGAAGGTGACGGTCTGCAAACCCGAGATTTTATCTTTGTCAGGGACACAATCGAGGCGACCCTAAAGCTGACCGCCCTAGCAACTTTGACAGGTCTGATTGTAAATGTGGGAAGTGGAAAAGAAACTTCGATTAAAGAAATTATTGGGTCCGTCTGCCAAGAAATGGAATATAGCGGGACTATCGAACACAAGCCGGCCCGGCCGGCAGATGTCCGCCGACACTGCGCTGATGTAGGGTTGATGCATAGCCTGATAGGCGAGATGGTAACTACACCGCTGCATGACGGAATTGCTCAAACCGTTGAGCCTCTTACAAGAGGCTCCATTCATCCATGATTCAAATTACCCGCCCTGATCTGACATTTGATGAGGTAGCCGACGATTTGCGGCAGATCCTTGCCTCGGGCCGCTTGACCGATGGGCCAGTGCTCGCTCGTTTCGAGAGCGCCCTTAGCAATATCATCGGCGCACCCCATGTGGTTGCCACCACTTCGGCGACCACTGCCCTGCACCTGTCCTTGGTCGCCCTGGGCATCGGACCGGGTGACGAAGTGTTGGTGTCGGATTTTTCGTTTCCTGCCAGCGCAAATGCCATCGTCCAATGCGGTGCCGTCCCTGTTTTTGTCGATTGTCGCCAGGATGGGTTCGATTTGGACCTCGTCGATGCGGGAAAGCGGGTGTCGGCTCGGACCCGGGCGATTATGCCGGTCCATCCGTTCGGGATGCCTGCGGACATTGTTGCTATTAGTCAGCTTGCTAGCAAGCATGGTTTACTAATTATCGAGGATGCGGCATGCGCGCTAGGGGCCAGCCGGGAAGGTATTTCCTGCGGAAACGGCGGTAACACTGGTTGCTTCAGCTTCCATCCTCGTAAGTTGGTTACCACCGGGGAAGGGGGGGCAATTGCCACCACCGATGAAGAACTCTCGGCTCGGCTTCGCCTCCTGCGAAGCCACGGCGCGAAGCCCTCTGTCGTTGGGCAGGAGTTTCTGGAAAACGGCTTTAATTACCGTCTGAGCGAGATCTCGGCATCGCTTGGCCTTGCCCAATTGCATCGCTTTGCCCCTATGATCGATGACCGCCGCAGGACAGCCCAAGCATATCAAAACGCCCTATCTAATTTCGAAGACATCTTAATGCCGCAATTTGGCAGTCCTGGCTTCGGAACTTTTCAATCTTTTGTTGTTTTGTTGGGCGACCACGTGGACCGCAACCATGTTGTCAAAGAAATGCGGGCCCGGAAAGTGGAAACCACACTGGGGACATATGCCCAGCACTCGCAGCCTGCATTCGCCCGCTTCGGTTGTCTTCCTGGCGATTTGCCGCACAGCTTGCGAGCTCAACGCCAATCTTTGACTCTGCCCCTGCTCCCCCACATGGGGATGGAACCTGTCCATTACGTCGTAGATGCATTGGTGGCCTCAATCCATGCGAGTTACCGCAACCCGAGCGATGAAACCGTGTAATACCAACGCAGGCGTATCATATCGACGACCATGCTTATGATGGTAGAAAGATTGGTCACCTTCGTGGTGCCTGCTATCCGAGGCCTGACAGTGTTCGGTGCGGTGGTAAAACGGGCACCACGTCGACGACCGTTGTCCAGAATTTCTAAATGCGCGAACGGTGATGCACACAGGAGTTGGCTCGGATCCACAAGGTCTCTGCGAACGACCAGGATCCCCGTAATTGATGGGATATTAGGATGCATGATCCGTATTAACATCCTTAAACCTTTCGACAAGATGGTTCTTAGGAATTGCAGGCGGTGTAATTTAAAGGAGCTCTCAGTCTTAACCATGCCGATCACTCCGTCAAAGTCGCCACGAATTTTAACCATTTGCACCGTATCGCAGGGGTCAAACTGTTTATCGCCCGGTAACTCCACAATAACCTCGCCTCTCGCATTGGCAAACCCTGTGATAAGAGCGGCACCCATCCCAAGACGTTGACGATGTCTCACATACCGAACCAGTTCGGGATGGCTTTTGCACAGCTTCTCAATGACATCCACAGTTCGATCAGTACTTCCGTCATCGATCACTAAAATCTCGAAGCTCCAACCTGTTTGCAAATAGACATGGATGACCTCTGAAACCATTTTGGAGAGAGACTCATCTTCATTATACGAAGGCACGATGATGGAAATTTCTAGACCCTCATGTGATTCCTCCGTAGCAGGGATCATGGCTGCACGTCACACGCACACCGGATAGTGGTTGCAATAAGATCCTGAGTTTCATCATCTAAATAAGGATGCATCGGGATACTGAAAACCCCATCAGCCATTGCATCCGTGACAGGCAGTCCATCGGGAGCCGTGGGATAGGCCTGATAGGGGGCTTGGCGATGCAGGGGCGTTGGATAATATATAGTTGCTGGTATGCCGTTATTGGCGAGAGATCGCAGTATATGGTTCCGATTATTGTCAAAGAGCGTGTACTGTGCCCACGCTGACGTTACCGCATCCATGACTTTCGGCGTATTCACAAAAGAACATAGCAACTCGTCGTATTTTTTCGCTATTTGGTTTCTCGCCGGAATCTCATCCGGCAACAACTTCAGTTTCTCCAGAAGGATCGCCGCCTGAATGGTGTCAAGTCGGCTGTTCGTGCCAATACGAACATGTTCATAACGCGAATTCCCCTGACCGTGTCTACTGATAGACCGAATAATATCTGCCAATTCAGGGTCTGATGTGAAAACAGCGCCCCCGTCACCATAGCACCCCAATGGTTTTGCGGGAAAAAAGCTTGTCGTCGTGATATCAGCCAAGCTGCCGACCGGTCGATCATGATAACGGGCTCCGAAGCTTTGGGCTGCGTCTGCAATCAGGAACAGGCCCTCGGATGTCGTCACTTCTCGAATGACATCGTAATCGGCGGGGTGACCAAACAAGTCTACGGCAATAACCGCACGTGGCAGTGATTGCTCGGTTTTACGGTAAGAGACAATTGCATCGCGCAAGCTGCTATCGCTCATTGTCATGTGCTGGGGATCAACATCGACGAATACAGGAACCGCACCTACGAGAACCACCGCTTCAGCTGTAGCCACAAACGTAAAGGAAGGAACAAAGACCGCATCACCGTGTCCAATTCCCAAGGCAAGCAAAGCTAACACTAACGCATCGGTTCCGTTGGCGCAGGATATGACGTGGGGAACACCTGTCCATTGTGCCAATTCGCCTTCCAGGCGCTGCACCTCGGGCCCCGCGATGAACTCACCGTGCTCCAATACCCTGCCAATTGCCGATTGGATGCCCTCTTCAATCAGCGCACGTTGTGCCTGAAGGTCTATAAATGGCATACGGGGTTTCGAGTCTAACACGTCAGAGTTGATCCTAAATAATGAGGTTAGAAGTATCTGATTCGTTTCCCCAGAATTCAATAAAAAAGTACCTATGGTTTGGGCTAGGCCGGGATCTAAGGCAGAACGAATTTCAGATGCATGTTATTAATCAAATGAAAGAGGTGATCATCCGCCGCTGATTGCAGCATTCCCCAGATTGCAAGTGCTTCCTTGAACTGAATGACGAAAACACAGTCATAGGGCAACTAATTCGTGCATGAGATTTTTCTTATGCTTTGTCTTCCTGCCATGGGTGCCGTCGATACCCACCGTATGTGCGAATCAGTGGCACACGAACAGACTGTTCATACGGCGGAACTTTTCCCGGTTTTAAATCACAGACTAGCAGTAGCACTTCGGGGTCAGGGTGATCCTTTCCCTTCGTCCATGAAACCACTCGTTGGCATCGTACTGATTGGCAGGGAATTTGACGCAGGCAGGACTATCTTTTGGTGGGGAATGACGATTTCGCAACTAAAAAATGTCACGCCTGTGTTACGGACGCAGGTGCGAAGGTAATCGAGGATAGTCTGCGGCTGCTGATCGATAGGGGCCAGAAAGCGAGCCCGTGTCGCTCGTTTCTCGATGACGGGAAGTGGGCGCCCTTTGCCCATAGCTTCCATTACTTCGGGAATGTTGGTTAAGAAATCACGGGTCTTTGCGGCTTCCCATGGCCAAATGGGAACGCTAGCCTCCTGGAAGACGAAAACATCCTCAAAAACCTCCCAATCGAGGCTGATTCCACGCGCTGCAAGGAGGCGACCGGACATGTCGCGCAACTCAGTGAAAAACCGACGTGAATCGTAAAGAAAGATGGCGCAGGCCGCAACATCGGGATTGATGGCCACATCCTCCAACCCCTCGATTCCCATCTTTTCGGCAATGCCGTCGAGAATCATCTGCTGCTGCGTGACGACGTGTTGCAAGCCCTTCGATAGCGTGGGGAAATCGACCGGATCACGTTCGAGTTCGGCGATGGTAAATTCAATGAAATCCATGGGCTCGACGTTATGAAAATAACGAAGGAAGTTAATCGGGAAGAAACCCACTCGATAGATACTGGTGCCACAATACCCTGCAACATAGGCACGACGCCAATCCGGAATTGGCATCGTCGATGTCTCGACAATCACTTCAATCAATTCCTCGACATCATCAGATTTGTCATGGTAGACCCGATTTTGGGCAGAGCCACGACAGAGACGCCCATCGATTTTGTATTGTTCGCGTGACGAATCCGACGCTAACTCGGTATTATCGATTAACTGGCACAGATAGATGATGAAGTTGTCGCCAATCTGTGAGGACATCGCCTGATTGATCGTGGCCACGAAGGATTCGTAGGTGTCCATGGGCAGGCCGAGGATTATCTCGGTCATAGTCGAGCCACCCTTGGCAAAGAGGGCCTCCTTGACCATCTGCATGTCGTCTCGGCTGATGTTGAGGCGCTTAACGGCCGACAGTGTCGGTTCGTGGAAGGATTGGACAGCTGTGTTGATGGTCGTTCCGATTCCACCTTCGGAAAGAATATCCGCGACACGGAGGATCCGTTCCCCCGCGTTCTTCGACCAATTGACGCCAAACTGCTTGGGGAAGCCATACTTCTGCTTCGTTTCAACGACCATTGCAGCAACAGCTTCATCCCGCTTGCTGAGGATGCCAAAATTGGGGTCGGTAGCGAAGATGTAGGAGAACTGGTTGCGGCCGATCCATTCGATTTCAGCTCGCAATCGGTCGAGGTCGTGGCGTCGAAGCTTATTCATCGCTGAATCTCCCCAGTAGCAGAATGAACAGCTATATGGGCATCCCCGGGTGGTTTCCCATAGAACACCAGTAATCTGATCTCGGTAACGCAACAACAGCCGATCCATCACGCCATTGAGGAAAGGTGAGGGCAGGGCGGTCAAGTCGTGGATAATCCCTGGCGCTCCAGTCGTGACGAAAGCGTCGGGGGCTTCATGATCGCGGAAACTGATTCCATTTAACAGATGCAAGTCGCCGCCCGGCAACAATTGATGAAGGAGCTCAGAAAAAATCTGTTCGCCTTCACCACGGACCAGGATGTCAACATAGGGGTGTTGATGCAGGAATACACCTATTCGTTCGTGGTCATTTGGTACCGAACAGCCGCCAAGCACCGTGATCGCTCCGGGGTGGCGAAGCTTAACTCGTCGCGCAACTTCAAGGCTGCCGCGTATGTTCCAGTTATAACATGCCAGTGCGACCACCGCAGGGTCGGGCATATCGTCGACCAAGGTTTCCAGGGGGGGACGCAGAAAGCGGTAGTCGAAGTGATAAGCGGCCGAAAGAACGGGATCAGCCGCGCTGTACGAACCCACCAACGTAAAGCCCAGTGGTAACAAATTAAGGTCAGAGCCAGATCCCAAGTCGACGAGATAGACATTACGTTTGCTAGAGTTCATTAGAAGACCTTTAATAATTATACAGCTAAATTACCGAGGATTTTACAAAATGCGGAGTATGGTGTTTTCGGTGCATTTTAAATTGTCATCTTGAAACCGGCAGTGCTCGCCTGAGCTCCAACTTACGTATTCTTATATTTGCATTAGGTTCGTTAGTGTAAAGGATTATTTGTAGTCGAGGGGTTGGCGACTCGAAGCCGAATGCGACCGGCCCCGGCCGGTTTGCCTCGACCTGTAGTGCCCAAATGCCGGCTTTTTCATCCAAGACGCCGACCCAAATGTTGGGCTTCGGGCCGTCGATGTCGAAAATAACCTGATAGCGCTGACGAGGTTCGACCAGAATTACAGGCGAAGTCAGTTGGTAGCCGTGATGCGTTGGATTGCGTAATGTCAGTTCCGCATCCTCGGCCCTGATGTCGGTAGTGTTCTGCGCAGCCTTCCAGGTTTTCCCGTCCGACGCGACAAGATTGTAGACCAGTGGTCCGGAACTCAGCGCTTCGGCCACGGGCATCCGTCCCGGATGAGGTGGTGTCGCATCCCGCGGCAGATTCCAACTGGGCCCGTCGCGAAGCAGAGCCTTAAGTCGCTTGGTGGGGTCAGGTACATGATACATACCCACGACCGTACACGCCGCGTTGAGGTGCGGGGGACGAGTAAAGGCATTGGAAACCTGAATGGCCCAGACCAATACGACCAGCGAACCGGCAATCAAAAAACTCCTTCGCTGGCCGAACAGTGCCTGGCGCCGCTCCCACAGCAGGCCGGTACCAAAAGACAGCAGTAACCCCGCCCCTAGCACAGCCACCATGATGTTGTAGTTATGGCATGGTATGGAATAAAACGGGCGAAATTTGACCGCGACATGTACTGCCGATCCCGTCAGGATCATGGTCGTCATCAGCGCGGGAAGAAGCCAGCTCAGGTCGTCATGCCTGATCAGCCGGATGGTTGAACGCACAAACAGATAAACAATAGCAATAAACGATGCGCCAGCAAAATACCGCCAGAAAAACACATGATTCATAAAAGTTAGGTGCTGCATGGCCGGGTGATATCCCGCCTGTTCAGCAATGATCGTACTTTCCCCCAAGGTGGTCATAGAGACCGTGGTGATCGAGAACGGCGGCAGAAAATTAGATACCGCCTTGTAGGCGAGCGTAATTTCGTTACCCAGAATATCTTCAAGAGCAAGTAAAAAATAGTTGTAGTTGAAAACCGTATCTGACTCCGAACCCAAGCCATGCGCAGTTTCGTACCAGAACATTTTAATGGACAGGTAAAGAATGAAGACCAAGGTGGATGTGACGGTAATGATCCACGACGTCGCCAAGGCTGTATGGTTGCCGTTGCGACGAAGCAACGGAATGACTATTGCCATGGACACCCAGATGGTGACAACGACGTCGATCCACCCTTCATACGATTCAGCCAGGATAAACAGGGTGACACCATAGGCCACCCGCCACAGCCATGGCCGAAGGGTGTCCATGTACATCCGGTTGATAACAATAAGGTGCAGCAGCACATAGGTCAGAATTGTATTGGCCTGTGCTACTCCGCCTATTACATATGCGGGGATAGCGTGCGTGCTGAATGTGAAAGAGAGCGCCAGTGTGAACGCCATTACAAAGGACTTAGACAACAACTTTGCCAGGACGTACGAAAAAACGATCACTGAGAAATTAACGCTAACCCAAGTAACGTAAGGTGGAATAATCTTGTGAAGATGATAGGCTAGAACATTGGTTGAATTAGACCAAAGTCCTTTGTAATCCTCTAACGGAAAGAACCATTCCCACCATTTCACATCTTCCAAAAAATCTTTTTGATTAAAAGAATAATAGTATGTTAGGTGGTCCCAAACTCGGATGTGGGCCTCTTCCAGGTACAGCCGAAGAAAGGCGCTCGCAAGAATCAGGCACGAAACCGCAATTACGTCACGCCTTCCCCAAATGCTGTCTTTCATTACGGCCCCCATGACTAAACATTCCCCAGCACCCCACTCTCCAAGATTCGATCCTGATGCTAGCTGAACAGGTCCTATCGCGAAACGGCAAATTTCGTAGCTTCGTTGAAAATAATGAGCGTGGTGGAATTGCCTTAGGAAAATGCCAGTTGGTTTCCTCGTGACCATAACCTCCAACATTAATATTTACGCCAGCGCCAACGAACTCATAAAGCAATATGGGGAAGATGCGCTGATCCATGCCACTATCAGGGTCGATTAAGGCAGCTTGGACGGCGTAACGGTATGGTAGCGAATACTCGAGGCGATGGATGAGTTTCTATCCAAGAAGGCCCTCGAGGACGCCACGGTGAATTGAGGGCGAGAATGTTGGCTTGCTGGCATTCGGTTTAGCGTGGCTGCTGGATCGGGTATCCGAGGGACGGAGATGAGGCTCAACATGCAAAAGGTAATATTTTCGGGGTAAATCACTAGATATCGAGCTTGTGGCTTGAATCCAACAGGTGCTAGAACCTATGAAATAGAGAATCATTCGCTCGTAGCTACTGTTGTAGGGCTTCTCCCAAGCTACGACTCGGAGTTTTCCTTAATAGGAGATATTTTGAACAACAGCGATAAAAAACGGATAAGTTTTTACGAAGATCAAGTTGGGGTCTGGGAGGCTTCTATGTTGCAAAGAACCCGGCTTGGGTTGACTTTTGATATAGATTGGGTGCCTGACTGGTGCATCAAGTTGTGTGTTGATCTAGTCCGCAATGCCAACTACCGGGCGACGATCTTCATTACTCATGAGTCGGATATTCTCGCCGATCTTAGAAAACTCGATAGCATTGAGCTCGGCATCCATCCCAACCTGCTGCCTGGATCGACCCATGGCGATGGCGTTGAGGATGTACTGAACTACTGCCTCTCTCTGGTTCCTGAGGCACGTGTGATGCGCACCCATGCGCTGGTGCAATCTTCGAGATTATTTAAAACAATCTGTGACGAGTATCCTCAAATTGAAACTGATTTTTCGTTGTTCCTACCATTTCACTACAACTTGGCGCCGACGATATGTTATTTCGGGAACAATGGAAACTTCCTCACGCGCATTCCATATAACTGGTCAGATGATCAAATATTATGGCGACCAGTATGGGATTGGACGGCGGCACCTTCGGTTGATTCGGGGTTCAACGTTTTTGCTTTCCACCCTATCCATGTAGCCCTCAACTCGGCTAATTTGGACAATCACACATCGATCATGCAACTCCTCGACGGGCGGCCCCTCTTAAGCCTCCGGCGCGAGGAAGTAGAGCCGTTTGTTAATCACGGGGCGGGGGTTCGCACTTTTCTAGAGTCGTTACTCACCGACTGTGACGCGACGCAATCGGAAACGGCAAGCCAGCTCTCCCGAGCTTTTAACGGAAACGTCAAATGAAAGTAGCCGCCCTCGGTCGCACGGGTTCCCTATTACACGCAGCACAACTGGTTGCCGGGCGTGGTCACGAAATCGTGGTGATCTGGACCTGCCCCGCGGAACCCGAATACACAGCCGATGAAAACGATTTTTCTGACCTAGCAAAGAGTTTGGGAGCTGCCTTTTTTTGCGACCTTGCTATCAACCAACAGATTGATGAATTGTCTGAATTCGGCTGCGATATCGCTATTTCAATTAACTGGTTAACAAAATTGAAACCGGACTTGCTGAGCGTATTTCCAGGTGGCGTGCTCAACGCACATTGTGGCGACTTACCGCTTTATCGCGGAAATGCGTGTCCCAACTGGGCTATCATCAATGACGAACAGCGGGTTGGTCTTAGCATTCATCAGATGGCCGAAGCAATCGATGAAGGTCCAGTGGTGTCGAAGGAGTTTTTGCAGTTACAGGACGACACATATATCGGCGATATTTATGACTGGCTGGAAGAACGTGTACCCGTGATGCTGGCTGACGCTGTGGACGGTTTTGCTAGTGGTACGCTCACCGCCACACCACAGCCGGACGAACATAGACAAACACTCCGCACTTATCCTAGGCGACCGGATGATGCTCGGATTGACTGGAACTGGAATACCCAGCACATTATGAGGTTAATTCGCGCCTCATCCCATCCCTTCGCCGGCGCGTTCTGCACGCTCGAAGGTAATCAAAGGGTAACAATATGGCGTGCACATCCCATCGAACACCCTGGTCCCTTCATGGCCGTTCCAGGACAGATTTGCTACCGCATCGCTAATGATCCAGTTGTCGCTTGCGGAGATGGCGTCCTGCAGTTGACAAATGTGACAGTCGAGGGCATAGCGGATGCAGAGGATGCCAAGCGACTGATTCACGCGAGTTTGAGAAATCGTCTGATTTAGCTAGGGTGGGTAGATGAAGCCTCTGTCAAATGGGCAGGCCACTCTTAGTGGCATAGTGTCTCCCGGCAGGGACGCTTCCAACAGTCAGTCTGCCAGCGCCTTAACTCGCCTGAGCTCTAACTTACGTATTCTTATATTTGCACCAGGTTCGTTAGTGAAGAGGATTATTTGTAGTCGCGGGGTTGGCGACTCGAAGCCGAATGCGACCGGCCCCGGCCGGTTTGCCTCGACCTGTAGTGCCCAAATGCCGGCTTTTTCATCCAAGACGCCGACCCAAAGGTTGGGCTTCGGGCCGTCGATGTCGAAAATAACCTGATAGCGCTGACGAGGCTCGACCAGAATTACAGGCGAAGTCAGTTGGTAGCCGTGATGCGTTGGATTGCGTAATGTCAGTTCAGCATCCTCGACCCTGATATCGGTACTGTTCTTTCCGGCCATCCAGGTTTGTCCGTCCGACGGGACAAGACGATAAACCAGTTTTCCAGAACTCAGTGGTTCAGTTACAGGCATCGCTCTCGGATGAAGTGGCATAGCATCCCGTGGAAGATTCCAACTGGGCCCGTCGCGAAGCAAAGCCTTGAGTCGCTTGGCGGGGTTGTGCACATTCCACATTCCTTCTGCTGCGCAAGCCGCGTTTAGGAATGGCGGACGAGTAAAGGCATTGGAAACCTGAATAGCCCAGACCAATACGACCAGCGAACCGGCAATCAAAAAACTCCTTCGCTGGCCGAACAGTGCCTGGCGCCGTTCCCACAGCATGCTGGTACCAAAAGACAGCAGCAACCCCGCCCCCAGCACGGCTACCATGATATTATAGGTTTGACACGGAATGGAATGAAACGGCCGGAACTTGATCGCGACATGTACTGCCGATCCTGTCAGGATCATGGTCGTCATCAGCGCAGGAAGAAGCCAGAAATGTTCGCCGTGCCGGATCAACCGGATGGCTGAACGCACAAACAGATAAACAATGGCAACAAACGATGCGCCGGCAAAATACCGCCAGAAAAACACATGATTCATGTAAGTTAAGTGCTGCATAGCCGGGTGATATCCCGCCTGCTCAGCAATGATCGTACTTTTCCCCAAAATGGTCATAGAGATCGTGGTGATCGAGAACGGCGGCAGAAAATTCGCCACCGCCTTGTAGGCGAACGTAATTACGTTGCCCAAAATATCTTCCAGAGCAAGTGATAAATAATTATAGTTGAAAACCGTATCTGACTCAGAGCCCATACCATGCGAAGTGCTGTACCAGAAAAATTTAATGGATAGGTAAAGAATGAAGATCAAGGTGGATGTGACTACAATGAATCGCGACGTCGCCAAGGCTGTATGATTGCCGGTGCGACGAAGGAACGGAATGACAATTGCCATGGCCACCCAGATGGTGACAACGCCGTCGATCCACCCTTCGTACGATTCAGCCAGGATAAACAAGGTGACACCATAGGCCACCCGCCACAGCCATGGCCGAAGGGTGTCCATGTACATCCGGTTGATAACAATAAGGTGCAGCAGTACATAGGTTAGGAACGTATTGGCGTGCATTATCCCGCCCACAGCATAAACGTGAATAGCGTGCGTGCTGAAGGTGAAGGAGAGCGCCAGTGTGAACGCCATCACGAAGGACTTAGACAACAGCTTTGCCAGGACGTACGAAAAAACGATCACTGAGAAATTGAGGCCAACCCAAGTAACATAAGGTGGGACGATTTTATGAAGCTGATAGGCAAGAACATTGGTGGAATTCTGCCACAATCGCCCGACATCCTCCAAGGGAAGGAACCATTCCCACCATTTCACGTCTTCCAAAAAATCTTTTTGATCAAAGGAATAATAGTATGTTAGGTGGTCCCAAACTCGGATATGGGCCTCTTCCAAGTAGAACCGAAGGAAGAGGCTCGCAAGGATAAGGAACGTTAGCGCAAAAACGTCACGCCGTTCCAAAATCCTATCATTCATTCCCCGTTCCTTTGATCGTCAATGGAGTATTCTTCTGCACTTTACATTTTATGTTGGTTCCGTCGGGGAGTTTACCCTCGAAGTACAGATGAGCGCAGGCTGAAAAAGCGCTTACATATTCAAAACTTTGTGGGAATGCCTTCAGCGATCCCAGTCCAATCGTCGCCGATGTGGCGATCGGTACACCGGTATTTTGGTCATTGATAAGGACGATTTGGATATTCTCCCCACTCACAGTGTTGAAACGGATGGGCTTCCCTACCGATACTGGAGTGCTCAGCCAACGCCCATTTTTGTTCAACAAACCTATGGCAAGGCGTCCGGTATCAGTTTCCACCGGCACTTCAAGCTCAAAATTTTGTCCCTGCGGGAGAGAGAAGGGGGGGCTGATTACCTGATAGTTCCAGGGGCTATTGTCCCCATCGAATCGCATTCGACCGTCGTCGGAAATATGTGTTGCCACTGCGTCCGTTGCGGCTTGCCATTTGCGAACCGGTGGTAGTGGGTGCAAAACATAGGCAGTGGCCCTTGGCTCAACGCGGCGTAGCGAGATCACTGACATGCGTGCCCCGGGCGTCTGTTTTGTAAGGGCCAGATAAAGCGGGCCACCATCGTAATGCAGCACCATGGAAATTCGGTCTTCATTTGCGAATACCGGTCGTTCGTCAAACTGGAACCCCAGATCGTTAAAAAGTGAGATAATCGGGTTGGCGCTGTTAAAGGCAGACAAAGCTCCCGGCCTGTCATCTGGGTTCTGCCCATCCAGGGCCAAGTCGATCACATATGTGCCGGTGGCCAAGGGCGATTCCAATTTAAGAGTATGCACGGCTGTAACCGTAATATTGGCGATAGGGGTAGAAATGCGCACCGGTTCGGCTTCACGGAATGTGACCGCCAACGGTTCACTGAAATCGAACTCGTCCACCCATTGCTGTCCAATGGCGATGGAAAAAGAAGGAGACCGCCGATGACTGTCATTTTTGTCCTGTGCACGATAGACATAGGTAGAGCCATAGGGAAAGCCATCGATAATGGCTGACACCACATATTTAACGCCAAATAATTTTGTCATGTCATAAAAGACATTATAGTCGTTATTGAATGTCGACCATGTGTACTGTGATTTGACGTCGCCTTGAAGAACCAGCCACTCGGGTGCCAATGCCGGATATTGGTCCTCAGCGATATATTGCAGCAAATGTTTTAAGTCGAATTGCTGAATAAGCTGAACTCTTTTGCCGCTTTCAATGCCAAATCTCATCGGCCCCAGAACCCGCGCAGACACCGGCATTGTTTCGAATACACGATTGCTATACGCCGTGAAATTGACATTATTGCGCCCAGCCAGTGACCAGTGCGGCGGCGAAGTCAATGCAGTTTGTGATGACCACAGAGCAACGACTGCCAAGGTTGGAACAGCCGCAATTTCGATTTGCAAAAATCTGGAATAGCGGGCAGAGGCGGTAGCCAGGAATACAGCTACACCGGCCGCTGCAGCCCAGGCTGACGAGACTTGTAGCAGCAGAATATAACCACTGTGAAAGTTCGGGTACAATCCCAAGCTTAGCGCGTAGAACGCGAACAGAAGCAATGCTGGTAGGAACAGAAAACTCATCAATTTAAACCGGGGTTGACGACGCACAAGGGCAAGGGTCACCAGCCCCATCGCAACACCCCCTACCAAGAATATCTTGTACAAACGGTTCAGGCCATCCCAGAAACCAGATATCAAATGACGCTCAAAAATTGATGGATAGTCAAAAACTCTATCCGAAGCCGGAAAACCCGACAACATGCTCTTATAACTAGTGACATAGGCGTAAAGTCGTTCGACCTGCCAGTCGAAAAGTTGGAAGAATACTAGGAATCCAATAACGCCACCCATCAAAGGCCACCAGATAGATTTGGCGGCTTGCCAACGATTAGGCGCTGGCGCGACGCACCAACCAAGCCACAAGAAGATGAACCAAGGCACTATGCTCCAGGCGATCAGATGCTGGGTTGCAGCACTAGCGGCCAGAAAGGCACCTACCAACCACCACAACGGTTTGTCAGTGTGGATGGCTTTTGAGACAGCTGCCAGACTGCCGAAGGCTAGCAGGGAAACAAAAATGTCAGGCCGAACCATCGGCCATTGCACCGACCAGAACAGTTGGAATAGGGCGATAGCCAACAGCAAGACAGCCGCTCGAGAGGTGGGTCCGAACACGTAGAATGCCAAGACAGTGACGACCGCAAGGCTGGCTGGATGTAGCGCCCGCATCATCACCAGCGGAGAGTCAAACAACCAAGTCAGTAAAGAACCTGCGTAGAAATAAATAGGGCCAAAGTTGAAAAAGGTTTCGTCGCGAAGCAGTCCGAAGTTGATGGGACTTGTAAGAAAGGCATAGCGTCCAGTTTCGGATAATGCCACCGCTACGTTCGCCAATCCGTCGTCAGTAGAGACATAAGGAGCATGCTCTATCATTCTAAAGAACAAATGGGCGGTGACGGCTAGCAAGGAAAAGCTTCCGACAATCAAACTTGATTTGGTGATGAAATTTTGAATGGGCTTCATGGTGTCGAAAGGTTATCCTGGTTTGTTTGTCGAAAGCCTAATTTGTTTGAAAAGAATTGCAATTTTCTTGCCGACTCTAGATAGCCAACCATTTTGCTGCCTGTAGCCAGTGGCCACTAGGAAATTGTCCCAGTTGTTCCATTTTAGCGGTTACTTTCAGAATTTTCCGCCGCCAATTATCCATAAAATCTGATTGCAAAATAACAGAAAAGTGCTGCAAGAATCCCTCCGTAACACATTATCAAAATATTGCCAAATCTGACAATTCTAACATTTGCAAACACATGAGGAGGGTAGAATGGTAGCAATAAAATTGGAGAGCGTATTCGGTTGCAAAATGAATTTTCCTAAGAGGAAAAAATGAATATCAAAAGTGCAAAGAAGCATGGTAATGCTCCCAATTTTTAGCGGTACAAATGAGTAGAATTTTCTCGTAATGTTTTTTGAGGAGATTCAACATGAAACAATCACGTTATTCTGACAGCCAGATCATCGCTATTTTGAAGCAGGCTGAGGCCGGTTCAAC